>JAPPED010000009.1 GCA_028824295.1 Rhodospirillales bacterium
GGACGGCACTACCTTCAACTACGGGCCACCCAACTACTTCCAGCGTCCCGATGAGCGTTGGACAGCCGGTCTGCTCGCCACCTATGACCTCCCCGACCGCGCCGAGGCCTACGCCGAAGTGATGCTCATGGATGACCGATCGGTCGCCCAGATCGCGCCATCCGGGGCCTTTTTCGTGACGGATACGCTGGGTTGCGGCAATCCATTCCTGTCCGCACAGCAGTTCGACGCGCTGTGCGGCCGATACGGCCTGACGACGGATGATGAACAGACGGTGTTCATCGGCCGCCGCAACGTCGAGGGCGGCAATCGGCAGGACGACCTTCGCCACACCTCTTACCGCGGCGTGCTCGGTGTGCGGGGCGACCTTTCCGAGCGCTGGCGGTACGACCTGCACTACCTGCGTGCCAACGTCGATATGGAGCGCAAGTACCTGAACGATCTCTCCATTACCCGGATCAGGCATGCCCTTGATGCGGTCCGAGATCCCGGAACCGGTGAGATCGTGTGCCGGTCCGCGCTCGATGGCTCCGATCCCGACTGTGTGCCCTGGAACATCTTCCGAGCGGGCGCGGTCACGCAACCAATGCTCGACTACCTGACGTTGCCGCTGTTCGCCAACGGATCCACCGGCCAGACGGTCGTATCAGGTCACCTTGCCGCGAATCTCGGTGCATACGGGTTCCGGTCGCCGTTCGCTGCGACGGGCCCGGACGTGGTGATCGGCGCCGAGCATCGTAGCGAGCACCTCGCGTACGACCCGGACGACGCCTACCGTAGCGGCGACGGCGCCGGCCAGGGCGGCGCCAGTAAGCCTGTCGGCGGGGGCATCAAAGTCTCGGAGGTCTTTTTCGAGGCGGGGGTCCCGCTGCTGCACGATGCACCGTACGCGGACGAATTGGTGCTGGACGGGGCGTACCGTTACTCGGACTACGATTACGGCCAGCAGACCGACACCTTTGGCGTGCGCGCCAACTGGGCTGTGAATGACGGCGTGCGCTTGCGGGCAAGCGTCCAGCGGGCGATCCGGGGTCCAAATGTGCGGGAACGGTTTCTGCCGCAGGGATTTAACCTGTTCGAGATGACCGCCGACCCGTGCGCGGGGCCTGTCACGGATGGCCGGACCGCTGTCGGCCGCACGCTCGAGGAATGCGCCCGCAGCGGCGTCACACCCGCCCAGTTCGGGGGCATCGAGCACTCGCCAGCCAAACAGTACAACTTCTTGCAGGGCGGCAACGCCAACCTGACGCCCGAAGAATCGGACACGTATGCCTACGGCTTGGTGTGGACCCCAACCGGCTTCGACGGCCTGACTCTCAGCCTGGATTACTACTCGATCGAGATCCGCAAAGGCATCAGCACAGTAAAGCCAGAATTCATTCTTAATCAGTGTCTTGACGGACATTCGTCACAATGTGAAAAGGTCAGGCGCGGCCGGAGCGGCGACCTCTGGCTGGGATCCGACATCGAGCGGAGCGGCCACATCGTGTCCCTGCTCGACAACCTTGCCGTCGAGAAGGTGCAGGGATACGACTTCACAGCGCGGTACGACCTAAGCGTCGGCAACTGGGGCCGCCTGAGCTTCAGCGACGTCCTGTCCGTCACCACCACCTGGGACCGGCAGGAGTTGCTCGGAGCCCCGACGGTGGATTGTGCCGGGCGTTGGGGAGCCACCTGCGGTTCACCCGTCCCGGACGTGCGGAACAATTTTCGATTGACCTGGCTGACGCCATGGCGGATACACCCGAGCCTCGCGTGGCGATACATCAGCAGCGTCGACGACCTGAACCCGGATGCAATCGATCTCGGAGCCCGGAGCTACTTCGACGTCTCGGCCAGGTGGGACCACGGCGACACCTTCAGCCTGCGCATGGGCATCAACAACCTGTTCGACAGGGCACCGCCGGTCGCAGGCAGCGCTGCAGGACCGTCGAACTTCGGTAACGGCAATACATTCCCCGACCTGTACGACGTACTTGGGCGTTACGCGTTCGTCGCCGTGAGCCTCAGGCTGCCCTAGCCAGCCCGTGGGTCGACGGCGTGCCCCCAGTCGATCGCGCGAGTACGGCTCCGCAGCCCGATCCGGCGGCTTCGGGATCGCGTCAGATCACGAACGCAGTCGCTCGTTGCCAGGATCATGCGGAGAGTCGGGCACAACGAGTGCGGGATACCGCCTGCCCAAGATCTCGATCTCAAGCTCAGTGCCCACGGCTTCATGCCCGTTCTCCACGTAGCCAAGCGCGAGGCATTTCTTCGTGAAGTGTCCGTAGGCGCCCGCCGTCGCGCGCCCGATCATGCTGTCCCCCTGCCACAGCGGTTCGTTGCCGATGGGATCGGCATCACCGACCTCGCGTACTTCGACTGTGACAAATTGACGCGGCATGCCGTCCGCCTGCTGGCGGATGAGCGCGTCGCGGCCAATGAAGTCGCCCTTGTCGATGGCCGCAAACCGGCCTAGCCCGGCTTCCAGAATCGTGTACTCGCGGGTGAGGTCCTGAGCCCACATCCGGTAGGACTTTTCAATGCGAAGCGAATCCATCGCGCGCATGCCGCACTGGCCGATCCCGAATTCAGAACCAGCCCGCAGCAACTCCAAGAAGATATGCCGTTGGTATTCAATCGGGTGATGGATTTCCCAGCCGAGTTCCCCGACGAAATTGATGCGCATCAGACGCACCGGCGCGAGCCCCACGTGCGTGTGCTGTCCGGTCAGCCACGGGAAGGCACCATTGTCGAGATCGGCCTCCGTGATCTTTGACAGCACCGCCCTTGCATTGGGACCGGCGACGACAAGCGTCGCGTGGGAGGTCGTGAGGTTGTCGAGCCGGACGCTGCCGTCGTCCGGTAGATGCTTGGTCAGATAGTCGCCGTCGAAACGCTCTGCTGCGCCCGAACTGACCAGATAAAAGCTGTCACCGACATCGCGCATGATCGTGAATTCAGAACGCACGCCGCCCTGCGGGGTCAGCGCATGGGCCAGATGGATGCGGCCGACCCCGCGAGGCAGCCTGCGGCACACCAGGCGGTCAAGCCAGGCCTCTGCCCCCGATCCCGACACCTGGAACTTGGAGAAGCTCGTAATGTCGATGATCCCGACATTCTCGCGGACGTTCCGATGCTCCCTCGCGACATGCGGGAAGTAGTTCGTGCGCCGGAAACTCCAGACATCCGAGCGCTCGACACCGGCCGGCGCAAACCAGTTGGGCCGTTCCCAGCCGTAACGCTGACCCCAGACCGCCCCCATGCCGTCGAGCAGGTCGTGAATCGGGCTGGTCTTGGCAGGGCGCGCCGCCGGTCGCTCCTCGTCCGGATAGTGAATGATGAAGACGTGTTCGTACGCCTCTTCGTTCTTGGTCCGAACGTACGGCAGGTTCGCATACGCTCCGAAGCGGCGGGGATCGACATCCATCATGTCGATCGAGGGTTGGCCTTCGACGATCCATTCCGCGAGCTGCCAGCCGGCCCCGCCCGCGGCCGTGATCCCGAAACTGTGCCCCTCGTTCAGCCAGACGTTCCGGAGGTCCCATGCCGGCCCAACCAGAGGACTGCCGTCCGGCGTGTAGGCGATCGGGCCGTTGACGATGTCCTTGATGCCGGCACGTTCGAAGCTTGGAACGCGCTTGATCGCCGCCTCCACGTGCGGCATCAGGCGATCGAGATCCCCGGGGAAGAGGTCCCGCTCGAAGCTTTCCGGAACGCCGTCCCAGAACCGTGCCGGCGCCCCCTTTTCGTAGGGTCCCAGGATGTAGCCCTGACGCTCTTCCCGCAGGTAGTAGGAGGCGTCAGATTCGCGCAGCACGGCCATTTCCGGCAGCCCCTGTCGGTGCCGTTCCACCAACTCCGGCACCTCATCCGTGACGATGTATTGGTGCTCCACCGGGATCGTCGGAAGGTAGATTCCCAGCATCCGACTGGTGTGCCGGCTGTAGTTGCCGGTCGCGCAGACCACGTGCTCGCACGTAATGTCTCCGTCGGGCGTCCGGACCAGCCACTCGCCGTTCGATTGCGGTTCCACGGCCGTGACGGGGGTGTTCTGGTAGATCTCGGCGCCCCGGTTACGGGCGCCGATGGCCATCGCCTGCGTCACGTCGGCCGGAGCGATGTGCCCGTCGTCGGGATGGTAGAGCGCTCCGACCAGTCCCTCCGTGTTGCACAACGGCCAGAGCGCGGCGACGTCCTCCGGCGTGATGATCTGGAACGGGACGCCGATCGTGTTGGCAGTACCACAGTACTTGCGGTACTCGTCCATCCGCTCCTCGTTGGTCGCGAGTCGCAGGTTTCCCGTCACATGGAAACTGACATCCTGGCCGGTCTCTCCGGGCAGGGTCTTGTAGAGATCGACCGAGTACTTGTGCAGCTGGCCGACGCTGTAACTCATGTTGAACAACGGGAGGAGACCGGCGGCATGCCACGTCGAACCTGCGGTCAGCTCGGTGCGTTCGCACAGGACCACCTCTGACCAGCCCTTCCGAGCCAGGTGATAAAGCGTTGAGACACCGACGACTCCGCCGCCGATCACAACCACCCTTGCGTGTGTCTTCAAGTTTCTCCCCCACCCGGCCGCACGTCACGACCCAAGATTCGCACAGAAGTTACGGCACAACCATCCCCGACCCGCCCCGGCCGATGGTGGCGCTGGCAATCCTGGGAGCGGTTGCCATCCCGTGCCGGAGAACGCGTGTCCATCGTCCGGGGTTGGGTGGTGGCCAGCAGGGACAATATCGCGCGGCCGGAAGGGGCGTTGCTGGTGCTGCCCGGTGGTCGAACCTGCCGTCCCTGGACGACCGGACGTCGCCCCGCTCAAGCAATCGACCAGCGGCACCTACCAGCGGTTGCCGGCGCCGCAAAACCGGACGACGGAGATTGCGTGATTCTCCCTTGCGAATGTACCATTTGCCCGTTGGACCGCTGGCGTTCGGGTCCTCGTTTTCGGCTCCGTCTGGCGGCTTCGAGGCTCCGGGCATCTGGTGCCGCGGCACGCCGCAAGGAAGGGTCTCGATCATGGTGAACCATCAGGATTCGGTCGATCAATCCGACCGCAAGGTACCGATCAATCTTCGGCAGTCTGGCTCGACACCTACGGAACTCCTAATTTCGACCCGGGTGCGGAAGTCCCCCTACTGGCATCTGTCGCATCAGGCGGGCTGCTGGCGGGCCACCGTGTACAACCGGATCTACCATCCCCGCGGGTACGTGCGGCCGGAAGACGGCGGCGCAACGGTCGAATACGACGCGCTGGTCAATCATGTGACGCTTTGGAACGTCGCCGTGGAACGCCAGATCCGCGTCGCGGGTCCGGACGCCGAGGCATTCGTCAATTACGTGATCACAAGGGATGCCACGCGAATTCAGCCGATGAACGGCAAGTACGTGATTCTGTGCAACGAGAAGGGCGGCATTCTCAACGACCCGGTGCTGCTCCGCCTGTCGGAGAACGAATTCTGGTTCAGCCTGTCGGACTCCGACGTGATGTTCTGGCTGCAGGGCGTAAACGTGGGCCGGAAGGCCAACGTCGAGATCGACGAGATCGATGTCTGCCCGGTGCAGATCCAGGGGCCGAAGTCGGTCGCGCTCATGACCGATCTGGTCGGCGATCAGGTCGGTGAACTGCCGTCGTACGGCCTCATGGAGGCCACGGTGGCCGGGTGCGACGTGGTCGTGTCGCAGACCGGGTTCAGCGGCGAAAAGGGCTACGAGATCTACTTGCGCGACGCCACGCTGCACGCGGAAAAACTGTGGGACGCGGTCCTTGCGGCCGGCGAGGCGCACAACCTCATGGTGATCGCACCGGCGCATCAACGGCGGATTGCCGCGGGTATCCTCTCCTGGGGCCAGGACATGGATGCCGAGACCCTGCCGTTCCAGTGCAATCTCGGATACCAGGTGCCCCGGACCAAGGCGACCGACTATATCGGCAGGGCGCGCCTCGAGGAGGTCCGTTCCCTGGTCGAGGCGGGTAAGCCGCCGTTCAGGCTGACGCTGGCGGGACTGGCGCTCGGCGGCAGGCCGATTGAGGAGTACGCGCCGGATTTCTGGCTGATATCGGGTTCTGACGGAGGCAAGCCGGTCGGCTATGTCACGTCGCCCTGGTATTCGCCTGAACTGGAAACCAACATCGCCCTGGGATACGTCCCGTGCGCCATGGCGACGCCCGGAACCCGAGTCAAGGTCTGGCTGCCCGACGCCTACCAGACCGACCCGGGGCAGCCGGTGGACGGCACGGTCACAGAGGTTCCGTTCCGCCCCTCGGTGAATCCGAATGCCCGGGAGATCGCGAAGGCGCAGGGGCGCGATGCAGCCTACTGACCAACCGAGGGTGGAGGCCGGCGTGGCGCGCGGGTCGGCGTTGCGCGCCGGCAGCCCGGGCCGCCGGGGTCCCCGTCCACCAGGGCCCGATACGCTGATGCCGCATCACCCGACGCCTGGCCGCAGTTGAAGCGATTCCGGCGTTCGAAGGGATTGCGGGGATGACTCGCTACTCGATCTTCAGCCTCGCCCGCAACGCCTTCGGCTATCACCACAGTTGGCCGCGGGCCTGGCGCAGCCCGGAACCTGCCCCGTCCTATGACGTGGCGATTGTGGGCGGCGGCGGTCATGGTCTGGCGACCGCCTACTACCTGGCCAAGGAGCACGACGTCGGCCGCATCGCCGTCCTGGAGAAGGGATGGCTGGGGGGCGGCAACACCGGGCGGAATACCACGATCATCCGCTCCAACTACCTGTGGGATGAGAGTGCGCATCTCTACGAGAAGGCGCTGCAGCTCTACGAAGGCCTCAGCCGAGAGTTGAACTTCAACATCATGCTCAGCCAGCGTGGCGTTCTGAATCTCGCCCACAACGAACACGACCTCAAGGAGATGTCCCGGCGGGTGCGGGCGATTCGCCTGAACGGAATCGATTCTGAAATCCTCGACCCGGCGGGGGTGAAGACGGAAGTTCCGATCATCAATGTTTCGGACGACGTGCGATATCCGATTCTCGGTGCGTCGCTCCAGCGGCGCGGCGGCGTCGCGCGCCATGACGCCGTCGCCTGGGGATTCGCGCGCGCCGCCGATGCCCGCGGCGTGGACATCGTGCAGAACTGCGAAGTCACCGGGATCGAGATCGCGAACGGCCGTGTCCGGGGTCTCCAGACATCCCGCGGCACCATCGCAACGAAGAAGGTCGGCCTCGTCGCGGCGGGACATTCGAGCGTGCTGGCGGCGATGGCCGGGCTCCGACTGCCCATCGAGAGCCATCCGCTGCAGGCGATGGTGTCGGAACCGATCAAGCCGGTCCTCAACAGCGTCGTGATGTCGAACACTGTCCACGTCTACGTCAGCCAGTCCGACAAGGGCGAGCTCGTGATCGGGGCCGGGATCGATGGGTTCAATTCCTACGCACAGCGGGGCAGCTTCCAGGTCGTCGAAAGCCAGATGGGGGCGCTCCTGGAACTGTTCCCGATCTTTTCGCGCCTGCGGATGCTGCGCCAATGGGGCGGGATCGTCGATGTCTGCCCGGACGCAAGCCCGATCGTCGGCAAGACGCCCGTCGACGGCCTCTACATCAATTGCGGCTGGGGCACGGGTGGCTTCAAGGCGACGCCGGGGTCGGGCTGGGCATTCGCCCATACGATTGCGCGGAACGAACCGCACGAGTTGAACGCCCCGTTCACGCTGGAGCGCTTCAGCACCGGCGCACTGATCGACGAGCACGGCGCCGCCGCGGTCGCACATTGAGCGCGCCATGCTTCTGATCCCCTGCCCCTGGTGCGGCCGCCGCGACGAAAGCGAGTTCACCTGCGGCGGCGAGGCCCACATCCAACGCCCGGCCGATCCCGCCGCCCTCGACGATGCGGACTGGGCTGACTACGTCTTCATGCGCACCAATTCGAAGGGCCGTCATCGGGAGCGCTGGTGCCACAGCCACGGCTGCGGCCGGTGGTTCAACGTGGAGCGGCACACCCTCACGCATGACATCCTCGCGGTCTACCGGATGGACGAAACACCGCCCGACGAAGGCGAGGCCGACGGGTCATGACCGATCAACCGTACCGCCTGCTGGCCGGCGGCATGATCGACCGGCGACGGCCGGTCACCTTCTCGTTCAACGGCGAACGGTTGACCGGGTTTTCGGGAGACACCCTCGCATCGGCCTTACTCGCAAACGGCGTGCACCTGGTCGGACGCAGCTTCAAGTACCACCGGCCGCGGGGCATCCTGTCCGCCGGCACCGAGGAGCCGAATGCGCTGGTGCAGCTCGGGTCCGGGGATCGGAGCGTGCCCAACCTGAAGGCCACCCGGATTGAGCTCTACGAAGGATTGACGGCGACCAGCGTCAACTGTTGGCCGAGCGTCAGGTTCGACGCCGGAGCCGTCATCGATGTCGCCCACCGCCTGGTTCCGGCCGGCTTCTACTACAAGACGTTCATGTGGCCGCAAGGCGGCTGGCATTTCTACGAGCGCTGGATCCGGCGGATGGCGGGCATGGGCCGTGCGCCCACCGGGTCGGACCCGGACCGGTACGAACGGATGAACGCACACTGCGACGTGCTGGTCGTCGGGGCCGGGCCCGCGGGGCTGGCCGCTGCGCTGGCCGCCGGCCGCAGCGATGCGAGGGTCATTTTGGCCGACGAACGCGGCCAGCCGGGCGGCTCGCTTCTGAACACGGCCGCCAACGAGTCGGAACTCGAGCCCGGCTGGAGCAGCGGGGTCACGGCTGAACTCGAATCGATGACGAACGTGCGGGTGCTGTCGAGAACCACGGTCACCGGGTACTTCGACCACAATTTCCTCATCGCGCTGGAGCAGGTTACGGACCATCTCGGGCCCAACGCGCCTGCCCACCTTCCGCGCCAGCGGCTGTGGCGCATCCGCGCCGGCCGCGTGGTGTTGGCGACGGGTGCGCTGGAGCGACCACTGGTGTTCGCCAACAATGATCGACCAGGGGTGATGCTTGCGGGGGCCGCCCGCGCGTACGTCAACCGCTTTGCCGTCCTCCCTGGCCGGCGGGCTGTGGTGGTGACCAACAACGACAGCGCCTACGAAGCGGCGCTGGAGCTCCGTGCCCACGGCGTGGCCATCGCCGCCATCGTCGATCACCGCGGCCACCCCGACGGAAGGGAAGTCCGAAGGGCCCGGAAAGCCGGCCTGGATGTCCTGCCGGGCCACGCAGTCGTGGACACGAGCGGGCGCCGCCGGGTGCGCGCCGCCCTTGTAGCCAGGATCGCCCGGGACGGCACCATCTCGGGACCGACGCGCACGCTGGCCTGTGATCTGATCCTGATGTCCGGGGACTGGAGTCCGGCCGTGCACCTGTTTTCGCAGTCCGGCGGACAGCTGCGCTACGACACGGCCCTCGGCGCCTTCCTACCTGCCCATCCGCGCCAATCAGTGCGATGCGCCGGTGCGATCAACGGCGCAACTGACACGACATCCTGCATACATGAAGGCCGAAGCGCCGGGCTGGACGAGTCGCCGGCGCCCGAGCCAGCGTCCACGTCACCGACGCCCCCCACGCAGCGGCAAGTCTTCGCCAGACATCGCGCCGGAGAGGCGAGAGCCTTCGTGGATTTCCAGAACGACGTGACGGCAGCGGACATCACGCTGGCAGCCCGGGAAGGCTACGAGTCGGTCGAGCACCTGAAGCGCTACACCACCCTCGGCATGGGCACCGACCAGGGCAAGACCGGCAACGTACCGGGTCTCGCGATTCTTGCCGGCACGCTCGGCGCGCCGGTTCCCGCAGTGGGCACGACAACCTTCCGACCGCCGTACGAGCCCGTCACGTTCGGTGCCATCGCCGGGCGTGACGTCGGCGCCCTGGCCGACCCGGTTCGCCGAACGCCGATGCATGCCTGGCACGAGGAAGCCGGCGCCGTGTTCGAGGACGTCGGCCAATGGAAGCGGCCCTTCTACTACCCGCGGCCCGGCGAGACCAAGCGATCGGCAGTCGCGCGGGAATCGCTGGCTGTGCGCAATGCAGTGGGAATCATGGATGTGACCACGCTCGGAAAGATCCTGGTCTGCGGCCCCGACTCGGTCGAGTTTCTGAACCGGGTCTACACCAATGCGTGGGACAGCCTGGCCGTGGGACGCTGTCGCTACGGCCTGATGCTCGGCGAGGACGGGATGGTCCTGGATGACGGGGTCACGGCGCACCTCTCACCGAACCGGTTCCTGATGACCACGACCACGGGCAATGCGGCCCGCGTGCTGGCCTGGCTGGAGGATTGGCTGCAAACGGAATGGCCCGACCTCGACGTGTATCTGACCTCCCTCACCGAGCAGTTCGCGACCATGGCGCTTGCGGGACCCGGCGCCCGGCAGGTCCTCGCCGGATTGGTCGACGATATCGACGTGGCCCCCGCGGCCTTTCCGTTCATGGCCTGGCGCAGCGGCCGTGTCGCCGGCCTGCCGGCGCGGGTGTTCCGGATCAGCTATTCGGGCGAGGTAGCCTACGAGATCAGTGTGCCCGCCAGTCATGGCATGGACCTCTGGACGGCGGTGCTTAAGCAGCGTTCCGGGTACGAGGTCACGCCGTTCGGAACCGAAGCCATGCACGTCCTTCGGGCCGAAAAAGGTTATCCCATGATCGGTCAGGAGACCGACGGAACGGTGACCCCGCTGGATCTGGGAATGGAGTGGATCCTGAGCAGCAAAAAGGACTTCCTCGGTCGACGGTCGTTGCGACGGAGCGCGATGCTCGATCCGTCGCGCAGGCGCCTAGTGGGGCTGAAGACCGAGGATCCGGAGGCCGTGGTACCGGAGGGGGCGCAAATCCTGCCGACGCCGCCGTCCGGTTCGCCAGAAACCATGATCGGCCATGTGACCTCCAGCTACTGGAGCGCGACTCTCCGCCGGTCGATCGCGCTGGCACTCGTCATGGGCGGTCGCGAACGAGAATCCCACACCGTCCACATTCCGCTGGACCACGGCACCCTCCGCGCGGAAATCTGCGATCCGCGCTTCTACGATCCGGAGGGGATCCGCCTGCATGGCTGAGACCGCCGCCAGCGATCGCCCGGCGGTTTCGCTGACCCCATCTGCGCCCCGCGGACGCATCAACCTGCGGGGCGACGCTGGAGATCCGGCGTTCAACGAGGGCGTGGCCGGGGTCATCGGGGTTGGGCCGCCTTCGAAGGCCAACACCGCCACGTCGGCTGCCGGCGGCGTCATCATGTGGCTGGGTCCCGATGAATGGCTCATCGAAGTCGTGGCGGCGGCGGAGTCCGAGGTCGCCATGGCGCTCGAGAGCGCCCTGTCCGATCTCCATGCCGCGGTGGTGATGGTCGGCGACGCCCACATCACCCTATCGCTGTCGGGCCCGAAGGCCGTCGAGGTACTGGCCAAGGGAATGACGCTGGACCTCGATCCGGATCACTTTCCGGCTGGCTGCTGCGCCCGCAGTCTGCTGGCGAAGGCACCGGTCCTGCTGCACCGACCGGGTGCGGACGTTCTGTACGAAATTACCGTGGCACGCAGTTTCGCCGATTACGTATCTCTTTGGCTGCGCGATGCCACAATCGAATACCTCGGATTGCCGTAACCGCCGGCCTGCCTGACCGCGCTGCCGCAGGCAGCACTCAAGCGGGCCGCCACCGGGCCCAAATGGGCACGGTGCAAGACACCACGGGCGGTGCCGGCGGGACGGTGAAAGCCGATGCAGAGTACGCCTATGCCAACGCCTTCGCCGGGCTGTAGCGTTGCGGACCCCGCCCTGTGACCTGGGTACGCCAGGACCCGTCCAGACGCCGGGTTCCTCTGCGCCGTTTCCGTTCCAACCACAGGAACGATATCCCGAAGTGCACGCGGCGGAAGGTCCTGCGCTTCCTGCGAGTCACCGGGCGCGGGCGCCTCTTCAGTTCCAAGACCCGCGACCGAGCACGCAGTCCGTGCGCTCCATCCGCCGGGTATAATCTCTGTTTCACGCCCTGCGGAAATATCCGGCTGCGTCCGGGAGGCCGGCGTCCGGGAGCGACCCGAGCGGCACAAGCCTGGAATCGGTTCGAAGCACAGCATGGCATTGAGTAGGTTTGGCCTAGCGCCCGTCCCTTCGGAATCCAGGTAGAGCGGACTAGGCACAGCGGAGCGAGCGATGTCCGAGACGGAAATCATCTTCGAAGTTAGCGACGATGAACTCGACGGCGGGTATTCAGCGAGCGCCCTCGGCTTCGGCATCCACACGGAGGGCGGAACGCTCGACGAGCTCCGCCGCAACATCAAGGAAGCGGTGGACTGCTACTTCGACGACAGCATGGAGCGCCCGCGCCTGATTCGGCTTCACTATGTGCGTGACGAGGTCCTGGTTGCTTGAGGCTCCCGCGCGCCGTCAGTGGCGCCGCACCCCGAACGCCCGGAAGAAGTAGTTGTAGAAGCTCTGCGTCTCGCCCTTCTCGTAGGCCGCGTCCTTCCAGTCCTCGGAGAAGGCGGCGGCGCGGGCGCGGATCTCTTTCCACGCGAGGCGCACCGCCTAGAACTCTTCCTGGTCGAAATAATCCTCGTCGATCCGCCTGACCTCGTAACGGGTCCGTGTCCGGACCCCGACGCCGTGGCGGACCATCAGCCGCGCGAGTTCCTCCCCGTCGATCAGAACGATCCGCTTCGGACTGCGTTTCACGTAGTCCCGCGCCGACCGGGTAAAGCCGGAGGTGGTGACGCATACACCCTTGGTCGTCCCCGCCGCGTCGATGGCACCGGCGAAGTCCCGGAGGTCCCCCTCGCCGACATTGTTGCCGGTGGCGTACTTCTTCGCCTGCACGTAAACCTCGTCGAGCCCGAGCACATCTTCCCGGATCGTGCCGTCGATGCCGCCGTCCCCCGCGCGACCGGTCACGCGGCTCCTGGCACCGTCGCCGCCGCCGTAACCCATGGCGACCAGCAAATCCACGATCACCCGTTCGAGGAACGCCGGGGATGCGTTGCGAACCCGGAGCAGCAGATCGGCTTCGAGAGCGGTACCCAGTTGCCGGGCTGCACGATCCAGTGCCTCCTCCGGCGTTTCGGAGAGGTCGCCGTGTCGACCGGGCGGCGCGTCCTTCTCAGGCGATGACACCTTCGCCTGCCGCGACCAGTCGGCAAAGGCAGGGTACGTTCCCAGCACATCCAGGTCGATGCGCGAAGGGGCCTGGGACAGGAGGTGCTCCCCGTCCGCAGTCACCCGATAGACGCCGCGGCGGACACGCGTCAGGAGGCCGGCGCGTTCCATGTAGATCACGGCCCAATTCACGCGGTTCCCGAATCTCGACTGCCGGCCGCTCGGGAGCAACTCCCGGACCGCTTCCGCCGACAGTCTCTCGGCCGTGGCGACCCGCTCACGGATCGTCGACAGAGGTGTCTCCTCCCCGGCAGCAAACGCCCTGAGGGCTGGGAGCATCAGCGCCTGGAAGTCAGGAACGGACATTCGACAACGCGTCTTCGGCCGCCGACGGCCGCGGGTTCACACGCGCGGCGATCTCGCGGCCCGCCGCAATCTCTGCCCGGCGAAGCTCCCAGGTCTTCTGCAGGTTCAGCCACAGCTGCGGCGTGGTTCCGAAATACCGCGCCAGCCGAAGCGCGGTGTCTGCGCTCACGCCACGTTGGCCGTTCATGATCATCGTTACCCGGTTCACTGGCACGCCCAACTCCCGTGACAGTGCATTGGCCGACAGCCCGAGCACGTCAAGCTCGTCGCGGAGGATTTCCCCCGGATGCACGGGCTGCATTCCACTTCGCACGTTCATGCCTCATCCCCTCAGTGATAGTCCACGATCTCCACATCGCACGGCCCGTCGTCGGTCCACCGAAGACAGATGCGCCATCGCATGTTGATCCGAATGCTGTGCTGACCAGCGCGGTCACCCCGCAGTGCCTCCAGCCGATTGCTGCGCAACGCGGCCAGATCGCGGAGCGTTTCCGCGCTGTCCAGCAGGGTCAGCCGACCTGTCGCCTGACGGGCAAACCCGTGAAAGGCTGCCACACGCTGCCCCTCGAAGAAGCGTCGCGTCGCCGGATCCCTGAAGCTCCGTATCACGCGAGCCGACTGTAGACGGCATTACGGTTTCCGTAAAGGCGAAACGACTTGCGGTCGTGAACCAAGACTTGGTCGCGCCCGCATTGATGCCCGGCACCCTGTGTGCGGGCCGAGTGCAGGACGCTGCTGGCGAACGAAACTTCGCGCATTGATCCGTTACCTCGTGCTTCCTACACTACCGGCCGGGAGCCGCGCGACGGTTCGGGAACTGTTTCCTGAGGTGCGTGGTGGACGCGGTCGCTCAAGCGCCGATCGGGCTAACTGCCGGTTACAAATTGGGTTGCTTCGCGCGAACGTACGAGCGGTCAGGAAGCAAGATGCAGACGCCATTCGGCGTTTCGGGCACACACACAGGCACACACAGGCATACACCCCACGCAGCTGTGTTTTGAGGGCCTGGGCCAGCGGTGGTGAGCGAAGAGGGCTAGCCTCTGCCGGTCAGTCCGGTGCCGCTCGACAAGGGGAACCCCATGGCGAACAGCAGCAATTCCACCCCAGCGACCGAACGCGGCAACCATCCGCTCAACCCCCTGACCCCAGCCGAAATCCGAGCCGCAGCCGGGATCGTCCGGGAATGGGACGGTTGGACGGAAACCACGAGATTCGAATCGATTCGCCTGCGCTATCCCGGCAAGGCGCAATGCCGGGCGGAGATCGCGGACGGCGCGGCCAGCGGCAGCCGGAGGGCCTATGTCAGCGCATACGACACTGCAACCGACGGCGTCTCCGAGCTGATCGTCGACCTGACCGGTCGCGCGGTGGAATCGGCCCGCGAGGTTCAGGGTGCGCGACCGGCGATCAACATCGACGAGTTCCTGGTCTGCGCGGAGACCGTGCCCCAGCATCCCGACTTCATAGCGGCGATGGCGAAGCGCGGCGTCACCGACCTCTCGAACATCCAGATCGACCCCTTCTCGGCCGGCAATTTCGGTTTCAAGGACGAGCGCGGACATCGGCTGGTGCACTGCTTGGTCTACCTGCGCTCCGATCCGGCGGACAACGGCTACGCTCATCCGGTCGAGGGTCTGAACGTCCTGTTCGACCTCAACAGGGTCGAGGTTGTCCGGGTCCTCGACCACGGGGTCCACCAGATCCCGATGGCTTCCTCGAACTATCAGGCCTCGCGGCCCGAGATCACCGACACCCTGCGCGGCGACCTGATGCCGATCCACATCGTCCAGCCCGACGGCCCGTCCTTCACCGTCGAGGACCGCGTCGTGAGCTGGGCCAACTGGCGCTTCCACGTCGAGTTCCATCCGCGCGAAGGCCTCGTGCTCAACGACATCCGGGTGCGCAGCGGCGAGCGTGCGCCGTGGCGGCCGCTGATCTGGCGCGCATCGATCGCGGAGATGGTAGTCCCCTACGGCGATCCGTCCTTCAACCACTACCGCAAGAACGCCTTCGATGTCGGCGAGTACGGCATGGGCCAAGTTGCCAACCCGCTGAAACTCGGCTGCGACTGCCGCGGTCACATTCACTACTTCGACGGCGTGTTCAACCTGACCTCGGGCGAGCCGGCGGTCGTCGAGAACGCCGTCTGCCTGCACGAGGAAGACGACGGCATGTTATGGAAGCACACCGACTACGTGACCGGCGGGACGGAGCACCGCCGGGCGCGCAGGCTGCTCATCTCGATGGTCGCGACGGTCGGCAACTACGAGTACGGATTTTACTGGATCTTCCACATGGACGGTACGCTGGAGCTGGAGGTCAAGGCGACCGGCATCGTGAACACCCAGGGCCTGAACGCGGTCTCCGGCGTCGCCTACGGCACCGAGGTCATGCCCGGCGTCGTCGCCCCCAATCACCAGCATCTGTTCTGCGCCCGGCTCGACATGGCTGTCGACGGCGACGCCAACCGGCTGGTCGAGTTGAACGTGGTGCGGCCCCCGATGGGCGGGGACAACCCGCACGGCAACGCGTTCCGCGTCGAGGAAACGGTGATCGAAACCGAGGGAGGCCGGAGGCGAAACGCGGACAGCGAGCGGTTGTGGAAGGTCGAGAGCACTTCGGTGACCAACGCGCTGGGCAGGGCAACGGCCTATCGCCTCCATTCCGGAGGCATGTTGCGGCCGTGGCTCCATGCCGACACCATGATGGCGAGACGCGCCGCCTTCATCTTCAACCATGTCTGGTGCACGCCCAGCGATCCAGACCAGCGGTACCCGGCCGGACGCTTCGTCAACCAAAGCGACGGTTCGGACACCATCGCAACCTGGGTGAAGCAGGGCCGGTCGATCAGGGACACCGACATCGTGCTGTGGCATACGTTCGGCATTCTGCACCTGCCGCGAGTCGAGGACTGGCCGGTCCAGCCGGTCGCCCGCACCGGCTTCCGCCTCGAAGCCGACGGTTTCTTCGATCGCAATCCGAGACTCGACGTGCCGCCCAGCGCCTGACAAGACGGCGATCCGCCCGACACCCGGTCGCGACGGAGACAATGCCCGGCGCGACCCCCAGCCACGAGCAGAAGTGCCGGGCGGATGGGAAGGCGGAGAACTCGGGGCCGATCTCCGCGGCCACCGTCAACGCCGTGCCCGTGCCGATGGTCGGGATCACGGTGAGATCGACCCCCATCATCCGGTGCAGCGCCGCGCGCGTGGCCGGGTCCGAGCGCGGATCGGCCGGACGCTGGGCGACCGGAGCAGGGCTGTCGGGAGTTCCGTCTGCCGGTGCCGGCGTCAGGCCATCGATCATGGTCGCAATCCGCGCCTCGCAGGCCTGGATCTGCTGCTCCAGGAAGTCGTGGCGCTGCAGCGCCTGCTCCAGCGAGAACAGGTGCTCCTCGCGCCAAGTCCCCTCCAATCAACCTTCTCCGCTATTCTTTGCTTTCCTGCCCATTGTCAGATTCGCTCTTGAGTGACGGCAAATTCGACCACGAAATCTTCGGCAGATCGCCGTCCGGCTTATGCGCCCGCTCTGCGCCGAGCACCGCACGACCTGCCTTTGGCCGAAAGCGGATAAAGGACAGCCGCCGAGACAGCACCCCGTCCGTCCGGGCGGGCACGAGGCTCGATCATGTGTGCAGCGCGCCCGCACGCCGTTCGGCGGCGATCCGCTCGCGGCGCGCCTGCGCAAGCTCGTAGCTCGCCTGCATCCGCATCCAGTGCTCGGCGGTGCCCCAGCCGACATCCTCAAGCGCCAGCGCCATGTTCGCCGACACGCCCGCCTTGCCGTTCAGCAGCCGCGACAGCGTTCCGCGCTCGCAACCGAGACGTGCCGCCGTCTCGGTCACATTCCAGCCCACTTCGTCCATGCTCTCGCGGATCAGTTCGCCCAAGTGCGGCGGGTTCTGCATCGGGCCGACGCGATCGCTCGCAATGTCGTTCATGGTCAGTGCTCCCGTTCCGTCAGTGGTAGTCGATCAGGTCCACGACCACGGCCTCGCCGTCCTCGAAGCGGAACACCACGCGCCAGTTGCCCGAGACGCGAACGCTCCACTGGCCCGTGCGGTCGCCCTTGAGGGGATGCAGCCGGAAGTTCGGCGCGTCCGCGCTGCTCGGATGCGTCGCCTCTTGCAGCCGAAACAGGATGCGCCGGAGCCGTGGCGCGAGACCGGCTGGCAGCCGCGCCGCGTCATCGCGCTCGTTCAGCGCTCGCAGTCCCTTGTGCCTGATCCTCATGATTAACTGTAGCGCGGCACGTTACACGCTGCAATCGCCTGCCGTGCTGTCCCAACCGGTGGCGACTCTGCGGAGCTCGCCAACGCGCTGCGGGAGCAAGAGCGGCATTGCCGCTCGCCGGCGCCCGCACCACCACCGACGGCGCGGGCCGAGTGAACGACGCTGCCGGTGCGCCCGGTTTCATGCGCTGATCGGTTACCTCCGGCTTCCTATCGTGCCGTGCACCGGTTCCGGGACTGTCTCAACAAGTGCGCGACGGGCGCTGCCGCTCAAACGTCGCTCAGGCTAAACACCGATTGCGCAACGGTTTTCATCGCCAGACAGCTTGAGTGGTCAGGAAGCGCGATTGGGACGCCCTTCGGCGCGTTGGCCTCACACTCCATGTAGAGAGTAGAAGACCCCCGGTCCCTTGGCAGTTGAGTCCGGTGACAGTCGATCGGAATCGGCCTTCCGGCTGCAGCTCTTCAGCACGATCTCCGGTGCGGAGCCACATTGCATCGGGCATTGCCCCGTTTTACGGTCACACCGCAGCACCATGTTTCTTTGTTCCCTCCTGACGCAGTCTGGAAGCCCTGCAGAAGCCGCTTCAACGGGTCCGGCAAATCGTTCTGAGGCCCACCATCCGGCCGCAGCCCGAGGAACCACGTCTCCCCCCGCAACCGGACCGATGGCCTACTGGTCAGCGCTGCGCCGTCTTCCAATCGGCCGCGGTATGAAACGGAGACTCCGAGGCTGCCAGCGGTGGTTGGCCCCGGATTGCGTCGGCGGCCTTCTCGGCAATCATGATCGTCGGCGCGTTGAGATTTCCCGTCGTGATGGCCGGCATCACCGAACTGTCGACGACGCGCAATCCGTCCATCCCATGCACCCGGTTCTGCGGGTCAATCACCGCCATCGCGTCCGTGCCCATCTTGCAGGTGCCGCAGGGATGATAAGCGCTCTGAACCGTTTCGCGGACGAACGCATCGATTTCTGCGTCGCTCTGGACGGAAGCGCCGGGCGCGAGTTCTTCGCCGCGGTAGGGATCGAAGGCGGGCTGGGCGAAGATCTCCCGGGTGAACCGCACACAGGCCCGCATATCGGCCCAGTCATCGGCGTGGCTCATGTAATTGAACCGGATTCGAGGCGGTGCGGCCGGATCAACCGAAGCGAGTCGGACGGATCCACGGGAGTTCGAGCGCATCGGGCCGGCGTGGGCCTGGTAGCCGTGGCAGCGGACCTGTTCCTTCATGTCGTAGGAAGCCGCCAGCGGCAGGAAATGGTACTGGATGTCGGGCCAGCGAATGCCCGGGCGTGAGCGGATGAAGCCGCCGGCCTCGAAGTGGTTGGTGGCGCCAAGTCCGGATTGGCACGCCACCCACCGAAGCCCGATCAACGCCTTGCGCAGCAAACCGGTAGCGGCGTAGAGCGTCACCGGCCGGGTGCACGCCTGCTGGATATAGAGTTCCAGATGATCCTGGAGGTTTTCCCCGACACCGGGCAGATCGTGGACCACCTCGATGTCGAATTCGCGAAGTTGATCGGCCGGGCCAATTCCCGACAGCATCAGCAGCTGCGGGGTGTTGATCGGCCCACCGCTCAGGATGACTTCGCGGGCCGCCAGCGCCGTTCGGATGACGCCGCCCTGCCGGTACTCGACACCGCTGACCCGCCGGCCATCCAGGAGAAGCCGGGTCGCCAGCGCCTGGGTTGCGACGGCCAAATTCCCCCGACTTCGAGCCGGCTTCAGGTACGCGTTGGCGGTGCTCCAGCGTCGCCCCCGATGGACCGTCATGTCCATCGGACCGAGACCTTCCTGCCGGTAGCCGTTCATGTCGGCAGTGCGGGCGTAACCAGCCTGCTCACCCGCCGCGATGAAGGCACCGTAAAGCGGATTGCGCATGCCACCGCGCGAGGTATGGAGCGGGCCCGAGTCACCCCGGTAATCGTCGCCACCGCCGCTGAAGCTCTCGGCCCGCCGGAAGTACGGCAGTACTTCGGCATATGACCATCCCGTCGCGCCGGCCGCGGCCCAGCCCTCGTAGTCCAGGGCGTTGCCGCGGACATAGGCCATCCCGTTGACCGACGAGGAGCCGCCGAGCACCTTGCCGCGCGGACAGTGCAAACGCCGGCCGCCCAGATGCGGCTCGGGCTCGGTCTGATAGTGCCATCCGTAACGCGGGTGGTTCATGGCGATGGCGAGCGCCGTCGGCATCTGCACGAAGATGCTGCGGTCGCTGCCGCCGGCCTCGATCAGCAACACACGCGCGGTGCCGTCCTCGGTCAGCCGATTGGCCAGAACGCAGCCTGCCGACCCGGCACCAACGACGACATATTCGAACATCTGTCGCGTGTTCATCTGGATGCGCCGCCGCCCCTACTCTTGCGGCCCTATGGCCGTCATGGTAGCCCTAACGAGCGTCATTGCCTGCAATGGCGTGTAACGGACACCCAACCAGGAGGATATGGCGATGACAGAACGCGTGCGCATGACAGTGCTCGGGGTGGTTGCAGCTCTGCTGTTTTCGCCCTCCGTCTGGGCGGCCGATCCCGATTCGTGCCAGACGGTTCGCTTCTCTGATGTGGGATGGACTGACATCACTTCGACGACCGCGGCAACTTCCGTGGTCCTCACGGCCCTCGGCTACGAGCCGACTGCGTCCGTGCTCTCCGTGCCGGTGACGTACACCAGTCTCAAGAATGGCGATATCGACGTCTTCCTCGGCAACTGGATGCCGACCATGGAAGCCGACATCGCGCCATACCGGGACGAGGGGTCGGTCGAAACCGTCGCCCAGAACCTGACCGGGGCGAAATACACCCTTGCCGTCAACAAGCTGGCGGCCGACGGTGGCATCACGAGCTTCGGCGACATTTCCCAGTACAGCGCAGAACTCGAAGGCAAGATCTACGGCATCGAGCCGGGCAATGACGGCAATCGGCTGATCCAGGCCATGATCGACGAGAACACGTTCGGGCTGCAGGGATTCGAGCTGGTGGAATCGAGCGAGCAAGGCATGCTCGCCCAGGTGGACCGGGCGAACCGCAGGGATCAGTGGATCGTGTTCCTGGGGTGGGAGCCGCACCCGATGAATGCGAAGTACGAGATGACCTATCTCGCCGGCGGCGATGACATTTTCGGCCCGAACTTCGGCGGTGCGGAGGTCTACACCAACACCCGGCAGGGTTACGTTGAAGAGTGCCCGAACGTCGGGAGGCTGCTGACCAACCTGACGTTCACGCTGGCGATGGAAAACGAGATCATGACCGCCATCCTCGAGGACGAGCAGGAACCGCAGCAGGCCGCAACGGCATGGCTCCAAGCGAACCCGTCCATCCTGGAGGGTTGGCTTGACGGAGTGACGACCCTGAGCGGCGACGACGGCTTGGCTGCCGTGAACGCAAGCCTCGGGCTCTAAAACGAGTTCCGCCCCGTCCGACTGCACGACGGGGCGGACAGCCCGGGAATAGGTATTGCACTGGTTGACGGACCAGAAGATTCCCCTCGGCAAGTGGATCAAGTCCCTTGCGGACTTGCTGCTCGACCACGGGGCCTGGTTCTTCGACTACGTCTCTGAGTTCCTGAAGTTCCTGATCGAGGGCGTGGCCGGCCTGCTGCTGGCCGTCCCCTCGCTCGCCCTGGTGCTGGCGCTTGCCGGCCTCGCGTTCTGGCTGCACCGGTCCTGGAAACTGGTCGCCGCCGTCGTGCTGCTGCTGCTGCTGGTGATCAACCTCGGCTATTGGGAAACCACGGTCCAGACCTTCACGCTCATCCTGTTTTCCACAGTGATCTGTGTTGTCATCGGCGTGCCGGTCGGTATCGCTGCCGCACACCGGCCCTGGCTCTACAACGCCATCCGTCCCGTACTCGACCTGATGCAGACGATCCCGACCTTCGTTTACCTGATTCCAACCATGATCATGTTCGGGTTGGGCGTGGTGCCCGGCCTGATCTCCACGGTGATCTTTGCCATCCCCGCCCCAATCCGGCTCACGCATCTGGGTGTCTCCGGAGTGCCGCGGCCGCTCATCGAGGCCGGCGAGGCGTTCGGGGCGACACGCCGCCAGCTCCTCTGGAAGGTGGAGCTGCCACACGCCCTGCCGACCATCATGGCCGGCGTCACCCAGTGCATCATGCTCAGCCTGTCGATGGTGGTCATCGCGGCAATGGTCGGCGCGCCAGGCCTCGGCGTGCCAGTGTTGCGCGCACTCAACACCGTGAACATCGCCAAGGGCTTCGAGGCCGGGCTCGCCATCGTCATTGTCGCCTTCTTGCTCGATCGCCTGTGCAAGCCGCGTGGCGGCACCAAGCAGCGGGGCTGACCCATTCACGCGATCGAGCTGAAGGCGGTCGACATCCTGTTTGGTGGCGACGTACCGACTGCCCTGCAGATGCTCGACGGCGGCGTCGACCGACAAGGCATCCAGGACGCCACCGGCTCGGTCATCGGTGTTGCCGGTGCATCGCTCGCGGTGCAGAGCGGCGAGATTTGCGTCCTGATGGGTCTGTCGGGCTCCGGCAAGTCGACGCTGCTGCGCGCCGTGAACGGCCTCTGCCGTGTCACCCGCGGCGAAGTCCTGGTCCGCGACGGGAATGCCCCACTCGACATGGCTGGTTGCGATGCCGCCACGCTGCGGCGCATGCGCACGGAGCGCATCGCCATGGTGTTCCAGCAGTTTGCCCTGCTGCCGTGGCGCACCGTCCATGAGAACGTCAGCTTCGGCCTTGAACTGCGCGGCGCCGGGCGGGCGGAACGGGACACCATCGTCCGGAAACACCTCGAGCTGGTGGATCTCGACCGCTGGGGCGACAGGTACGTGCACGAGCTGTCCGGCGGCATGCAGCAGCGGGTCGGACTTGCCCGTGCACTCGCCACCGACTCCGACATCCTCCTGATGGATGAACCGTTCTCGGCATTGGATCCGCTAATCCGGGAGCACCTGCAGGACGAACTGCTGGATCTGCAGAGCCGACTCGGCAAGACGATCCTGTTCGTCAGTCATGATCTCAACGAAGCGCTCAAGCTCGGGCGGCATATCGCGATCATGGAAGCCGGCCGGATCGTCCAGTACGGCGAGCCTGAAGAAATCGTTCTCAATCCGGCCAACGCCTACGTTGCCGAGTTCATTGCCCATATGGACGCGCTCAACGTGCTGCGTTGCCGCTCGCTCATGACGCCGGTGGCGAACGTACGGCGCGATGGCGACATGCTGCGGCTCGATTGGTCGGGCCTCAATCGACTGAGACTGAACGCCGAGGGCGAACCCGACGAGGCCAGCATCGAACCGGCTCCCGCCACGATCCGGCACTATTCGCCGGACTTGGACACAGAGACGCTTACCGGCGGAACCATCTGCGCGGCGGCGCCTGACCTGCCGATGCGCACGGCCATAGAACTCCGGCACTGCACCGGCAGACCAGTACTGCTGATGGAGCAGGGCCGGATGGTAGGCGTGATCGGCGACGACGAAATCTATCGCGGCCTGATGCGACAGGGTGCCTTGGCCGGTAACCAGCAGGACTGATCTCGGCGGCCGACCCGACTTCGGTGACCGCGCTCGCGGGTCGAAGCCGCTATCGACAAGCACTGATCGTCGTGTCGTCAACCGGATTCCGGCGCAAACTCGACCAATGGCTCGCCTTCGTTGATCCACGCGCCCTGTTCGCACAACAATGCGGTGACCCGCCCCGCGCTCGGCGCCTCGATACGGTGCTCGATCTTCATGGCCTCGACAATCAGCAGCGTGGCCCCGGCAGCCACCAGGGACCCTGGCTCGACCTGTACGTCGGTCACGCGCCCCGGCATCGGTGACGCGAAATCGGAGGCCTCGCCTGAACCGCCTGTGCTCCCGGACATTCGGTCCGATCGTTCAACGACACGGTCTCCCGCGTCCAGGAAGAGCCAGACACGCAGTTCGTCCACGATCGCCGAGGCGCGAACGGCGATCCCGCCAACCCGGACATCCAGCGCTCCCCGTTCGTCGATGCTCCCTGACATCGCGTACCTGCGGCCGTCGATCCGCATCGTCCACGCACCGGCGCCAGCCGGCTCCACGCACACCTCCACAGTGCGCGCGTCGCATGACAGACGCAGGGTTTGGTTGTCGGGGCCGCCACCGCGCCAGCCATCGACCGCCTTCCACGGATCCCCGGAAGCAGGCGCCGGCGGCCGTGCCACCACCGCCAAGGCCGCCAGCGCGAAGATCTCATCCTCAGGTGGCTCGGGCGGACGGGACAGAGCGTCGAGCCGGTCGGGAATAAAACCGGTATCGACCTGACCGGCACGGAACGCGGGATCCTCGAGGCATCCGCTCAGCAGGCTCAGGTTTGTGCCCGGACCGGCACATCGGGTTTGCCGCAGTGCCGCCACGAGCCGCGAGCGAGCCTCTTCCCGATCCTTCCCGAAGGCAATCACCTTCGCGATCAGCGAATCATAGTGCGGCGGCACTCGGTCCCCCGACGCAATTCCTGCGTCGACGCGAATTCCCTCCCCGGAGGGCCAGCGGACTTCATGGATCGGGCCCGGCTGAGGTCGAAAATCATGCGCGGGATCTTCGGCGCAAACCCGCGCCTCGATCGCGTGGCCACGCAACAGGATCGCGTCCTGCTCGAAATCGAGGGGCTCACCTGCGGCAATTCGGATCTGCCATTCCACAAGGTCCAGCCCTGTCACGCATTCCGTGACCGGATGTTCGACCTGGAGGCGCGTGTTCATTTCGATGAAGTAGAACCGATTGTCGTCCGCCAGAAGGAACTCGACTGTTCCGGCGTTCTCGTAGCCAATTGCGGAGGCAGCTTCGCAGGCCGCCCCAGTAAGCCCGGCGCGCACCGCAGGATCGAGACCGGGGGCCGGCGCCTCCTCGATCACTTTCTGATGCCGCCGCTGCAGAGAGCAATCGCGCTCGAACAGATGAACCGTGCGGCCGCAGCTGTCGGCGAGGACTTGCACTTCGACGTGGCGGGCCGCCGTCACCAGCTTCTCGACCAAAAGGCGACCGTTCCCGAAGGCGGCCTCCGCCTCGCGCGCTGCCGAGTTCAGCGCCTCGCCCAGCTCGGCTTCGGTATCGACGCGCCGCAGTCCCCGGCCACCGCCGCCTGCAACGGCCTTGACCAGAACCGGGTAGCCAAGCGCACGACACCGGTCAGCAACATCGGTGGCCGCCTCTACCGGAAATCCGGGAAGCACCGGCACCCCGGCGCGCTCCATGCGGCTGCGCGCGGCATCCTTGTCTCCCATCAAGCGAATGGCGTCGGGCGACGGTCCGATCCAGCGAAAGCCCGCCGCCACGCAGGCCTCCGCAAATTCCGCGTTCTCGGAAAGGAAGCCGTATCCGGGATGGACGGCATCGACCCCGGCCCGCCGGGCGACTGCAAGCAGGCGATCGGAATCGAGATAGCTCAGGTGCGACGCCGACGGTCCAAGCGGCAAGACCGTGTCCACAGAGCGGGCGTGCAGCGCTTCTCGGTCCGCCCACGAGGTCACGCCTACCGTGGCAATTCCCAGGCGACGACAGGTACGCGCGACCCGCGCCGCAATTTCGCCGCGGTTGGCGATCAGGACACGTTCGAACACCGCTGTCAGCCGGTCCAGTCGGGAGGACGCCTTTCCAGGAACGCGGCCGCGCCCTCCTGTCCTTCCCGGCTCGCCCGGCGCTCCGCAATCCGCGTGGCGAGTTCCGTCCGCAGCGCGCCGTCCCTGGCGCGTCCGACGACCGCCCGGGTCAGCTCCTTGATTCGATGCTGCGCCTCCGGCCCACCCTTGAGCAGCGCGGTCACCAGGTCCTCGACGACCGCGTTCAACTCCATGTCATCCGTGACCTGGCTCACCAGACCGAGCCGAAGGGCGTCATCAGCGCCGAAGGGCCGGCCGGTCAGAGCGAGCTGGCGAAACTCGCGCGGCCCGAGCGCTTCGATCACGTACGGCGCGATCATGGCGGGCTCCAGACCGAGCCGGACTTCCGACAACGCGAACCGTGCCGATGCCGAAGCGACCGCGATGTCGGCGGCCGCCACCAGACCGAGCCCGCCGCCGAACGCGGCTCCCTGAACCTGCGCTACGGTCGGACGCGGAAAGTCGGCCAGCGCTTCGAGCATCGCGGCAAACGTCTCCGAGTCGCGAACGTTCTCCTCCGTGCTCATCCGGGCGCTCCTTCGCATCCAGCGGAGGTCGGCCCCCGCGCAGAATGCAGGGCCACGCCCCTGGAGCACGAGGATGCGCACAGCCGGATCACGTGCCAGCGACCCAAAGGCAGCTCCCAATTCGCCGATCGTCGCCTCGTCGAGCGCGTTGCGAACCTCCTCGCGGGCGATCTCGACTCGCGCCACACCGCGCGCATCGACCACGTGGCGGACTGACTGTTCGGGGGTGCCTGTCGTCATGGTCTACATCCGGAAAACGCCGAACCGCTGATGCGGGTCCGGGTCAGACGCCACGATTCGCAGTGCCAGCCCCAGAGTTCGCCGGGTCTCCCGCGGATCGATGATGCCGTCGTCCCACAAGCGGGCCGTCGCGTGGTACGGGTTTCCCTGCCGTTCGTACTGGTCGCGGATACCGTCCCGAAACGCTTCCTGTTCCACTTCCGGCCAGTCCTCGCCCCGGGTGGCCATCGCGTTCCGACGCACGACCGACAGGACATGGGCGGCCTGCTCCCCGCCCATGACGGAAATGCGGGCGTTCGGCCAAGTCCAGAGAAACCGGGGGCTGTAGGCCCGTCCGCACATCCCGTAGTTCCCGGCACCGAAGGAGCCTCCGATGATGACGGTGAGCCGCGGCACGCTGGACGTGGCGACCGCGGTCACCAGTTTGGCGCCGTCCTTGGCAATCCCACGGGCCTCGTAGCTCGCCCCGACCATGAAGCCCGTGATGTTCTGCAGGAACAGCAAGGGAATCCCACGGCGTTCGCAAAGCTGAATGAAGTGGGCGCCCTTGCGGGACGATTCGGAAAACAACACGCCGTTGTTGCCGAGGATTCCGACCGGCCGCTTCCAGATCTGCGCGAAACCGCAAACCAGCGTGGACCCGTACAGCGGCTTGAATTCGTCAAAGCGACTGCCGTCGACGATCCTCGCGATGACCTCGCGTACATCCCAGGGTTCGCGGGGATCGATCGGAACGAGACCATAGAGCTCCTCCGGATCGTACTCGGGTTCATCCGGCGGGGCGTCGTCCACCGCAGCGCCCTCGTCGCCAAGATGGCCGATCGCCTGGCGCACCAGCGACAGGGCATGTGCGTCATCGTCTGCCACGTGGTCGACGAGGCCAGACCGGCGGCCGTGCACGTCGGCGCCGCCCAGTTCCTCCGCAGTCACGACCTCCCCGGTAGCTGCCTCGACCAGCGGCGGTCCGCCGAGGAAAATGGTCCCCTGTCCGGACACGATGATTGACTCGTCGGACATGGCGGGGACATAGGCGCCGCCCGCCGTGCACGACCCCATCACGACCGAAATCTGCGGGATCCCCCGCGACGACATGCGTGCCTGGTTGTAGAAGCTCCGCCCGAAGTGATCGCGGTCCGGAAACACTTCGTCCTGCAACGGCAGGTAGGCGCCGCCGGAATCCACCAAGTAAATGCACGGCAACGCATTCTCGGCGGCAATGTCCTGGGCGCGCAGGTGTTTCTTGACCGTGATGGGGTAGTACGTTCCGCCTTTCACCGTCGCATCGTTCACGATCAGCATGCAGGCCCGTCCAGCGACCGGACCGATGCCCGTGATGAGTCCGGCGGCCGGCGCCTCTCCGTCGTACAGATCGCAGGCCGCCAACGGAGAGAGTTCCAGAAACGGCGCCCGGGGGTCCAGCAGGCGATCGATCCGCTCCCGCGGCAGCAGCTTCCCGCGGGCAATGTGCCGCTCGCGCGCGCGGGTGCCGCCGCCCTCACGAACCGTCTCGATCCGGGCGCGGAGTTCGTCCACCAATGCCCGCATGCGCGTCCAGTTGGTCCGGTAGGCAACCCCCTGGACGTCGAGCCGGCTTGCCAATGCGGGCATGACGGATGGCTTCCTGCGCCTAGTGGACGAGCTCCAGCGCCACCGCCGTGGCCTCGCCGCCACCGATACACAGCGACGCGACGCCTTTGTCCAACCCGTACTTGCGCAGAGCTGCGATCAGGGTCGCCATGATGCGGGCACCGGACGCCCCCACCGGGTGACCGAGCGCACACGCTCCGCCGTGCACGTTCACCTTGTCGGGCGATAGTCCGAACTCGCGCATGGCCACCATGGTGACGACAGCGAAGGCCTCGTTGACCTCGTAGAGGTCCACGTCGTCGGCATCCCAGCCGGCCTTGTCGAGGACTTTGCGGATGGCGGGCGGCGGCGCCGTCGTGAACCAGGCAGGCTCCTGGCTGTGCGTCGCCTGTGCGACGATCCGGGCAAGCGGGATCAGTCCCCGGCGCTCCGCCTCGGACTCGCGCATCAGCACCAGGGCGGCAGCGCCGTCCGAGATCGAGCTGGAGTTGGCAGCGGTCACCGTCCCATCCTTGCTGAAGGCCGGACGCAGGGACGGAATCTTTTCGATGTTGGCCGAAAACGGCTGCTCGTCCCGCTCAACCACGGTCTCGCCCTTGCGGGTCTTCACCGTCACGGGGACCATCTCGTCCGCGAACGTCCCGTCCTCGTTCGCCTTGCGCGCCCGCGTCAGCGACCGGATCGCAAAGTCGTCCTGTTCGGCCCGCGTGAACTGGTACTTCTGGGCGGTTGCCTCGGCGAAATGACCCATGAGCTTGCCGGGTTCGTAGGCGTCTTCCAGCCCATCGACGAACATGTGGTCCTGCAGTTCCGCGTGGCCCATGCGGAGGCCGGCCCGGACCTTGGGGACCACGTAGGGCGCGTTCGACATGCTCTCGAGGCCGCCCGCGACCACCACGTCCGCGTTGCCGGCGGCGAGCGTGTCGTGGCCGAACATGGCTGCCCGCATGCCCGACCCGCACATCTTGTTGATGGTCGTAGCGCCAGCGTCAACCGGAATCCCGGCGCCAATCGCCGCCTGGCGCGCCGGCGCCTGGCCCTGACCCGCCGGAAGGACGCACCCCATGAAGACCTCGCTCACGTCCTCGCTCGGCACGCCCGCCCGCTCCAGGGCGCCCTTGATCGCGGCGCTGCCAAGTTCCGGGGCCGAGACGCCGTGCAGCGTTCCCTGAAAACTCCCCATGGGGGTCCGTGCCATCCCGGCGACGACAATCGGGTCTTCAATCATGACGATAAACTCCGTTTCGGTTGCGGTGCGCGGGTTCGCCCCGCGACAAGGTTAGCTGCCGGGCCGTCAGAAGTTAGACAGACCGGGTGCGAGGACACAGTCCCGGGCACAAAGGACGAAGTCGCCCTCGCATTGCCGGGCGGGCTTGCCCGCCTGTGCACAATCTGAACGCGTAGCGACGCAGCCCCGCACACACTGGCGTGCCGCACCCCCGCGGGCTTCGGGATCATAGGGGAACGGAGGCACACCGACCTCCCGTTCGGTCGGCGCCCGCGCACCCCTTGCGTCCGCGTCCCGGCCGCCGGCGGCCGGCGCCGGCCGCTCGGCCCCGATCAGCTCGGACGGTGGGGGGGCAGGCGTCTGCGACGGGCCCGGTGATCGGTCGACACCCGGTATCGGGAACGGGCCGACCCCCGCAGGATCGCCGCCCGCGCCGGACGGGGCGGTACCAGCCCCGTCGCCGGGCAGCGGAGCGATCGGAAACGGCGACACCCCTTCGGAATCCTCCGCGAGTCGAATGCCGCCGGTGGCCGCACCTGCCGCGAACTCCCTGGGCATGAACGCTGCGGCCGGCATGCTCGCACAAACCGCGCCAGTCAGCAGCAGCGCCGCCGTTCCCTGGACAACGCCCGCCATCAGGCAGATTCCTCAAAGATCTCGCGTCCGATCAGCATGCGCCGGATCTCGCTGGTGCCGGCACCGATTTCGTAGAGCTTGGCGTCGCGCATGAGGCGGCCAGCCGGGTATTCGTTGGTGTAGCCGTTCCCGCCCAGCACCTGCACGGTCTGCGAGGCCATCCAAGTGGCCCGCTCCGCCGTGTACAGGATGACGCCCGCTGCGTCCTTGCGCGTCGCCTCGCCTCGGTCACAGGCTTGCGCCACTGCGTAGCCGTAGCTGCGGCATGCGTTCATGGTGGTGTACATGTCCGCGAGCTTGCCCTGCATCAGCTGGAACGAGCCGATTGGTTGCCCGAACTGCTTGCGATCATGCACGTAGGGGACCACGAGGTCCCAGCACGCCTGCATCACGCCCAGTGGGCCGCCCGCCAGCACGATTCGTTCGTAGTCGAGCCCGCTCATCAGCACCGCGACTCCCTCGTCGACGGTTCCGAGGACATTCTCGACCGGGACCTCACAGTCCTCGAAGACCAATTCCCCGGTGTTCGAACCGCGCATGCCCAGCTTGTCGAGCTTCGAAGCCCGACTGAAACCCTTGAAACCACGCTCCACGATGAACGCAGTGATCCCCCTGGCGCCTGGCCCCGGACGGGTTCGCGCATACACCACGACGATGTCGGCGTCCGGGCCGTTCGTGATCCATGACTTCGCCCCGTTCAGGACGTACCGGTCCCCATTCCGCTCGGCCCGCGTCTGCATCCCCACGACGTCGGAGCCTGCCCCCGCCTCGCTCATGGCGAGCGCCCCGACGCTGGTGCCCGCAACCAGCCCCGGCAAATGCCGCTCCCGCTGCTCCGGAGTTCCGTTGAGACGGATTTGATTCACGCAGAGGTTGGAATGGGCGCCGTAGCTGAGACCCACCGATGCGGAGGCCCGGCTGATCTCCTCCATCGCCACGACGTGCTCGAGGTAGCCGAGTTCCGAGCCCCCGTACTCCTCCTCCACGGTGACGCCGAGCAGCCCCATTGCACCCATCTTCTCCCAGAGGTCGTCGGGGAAGTCATTGGATGCATCGATCTCGCCGGCCCGGGGCGCAATCTCCCGGGCCGCAAACCCGCTCACGCTGGTCCGCAGCATGTCCGCGGTTTCCCCGAGATTGAAGTTGAAGCTGGCTGGCGCGTTCGAGAGCATCTGAACCATTTACCGAGTCCTCACAGCAGGGTCAGCTGCGCCAACCCCAGGAAGGCAAAGAATCCCACGACATCCGTAACCGTGGTCAGAATGACGGCTGCCCCGTGAGCCGGATCGACCCGCGCGCGCTCCAGCATCATCGGCACGAGTGCTCCGAACAGACCGGCCACCACCATATTGAAGATCATGGCGGCACCGATCACGAGACCGATGGGCACGCTCGAGAACCAAAGTCCTGCCCCGAGGCCGGTCAGCACGGCGAATGCCACGCCGTTGCACAGGCCTACTAGCACCTCTTTCCCCAACACCCGCGCCGCATTGGCCGGGGTGAGTTCGCGGGTGGCAATGGCGCGGACCGCCACCGTCAGCGTTTGCATGCCGGCGTTGCCACCCATGGAGGCGACGATCGGCATGAGCACCGCCAGCGCCACCACCTGCTCGATGGTCGAGGCGAACACCGCTATCGCGGCTGATGCAAGAAACGCCGTGAACAGGTTGATAAGCAACCAGTTGAACCGGTTGCGCGCGGTTTGGAAGGCGGCCGTGTAGATGTCATGTTCCGGTCCGACGCCGGCTAGCCGCATCATGTCCTCGCTGGCCTCTTCCTGAATCACGTCAACCACGTCGTCGACGGTCACCATGCCGATCAGTCGGTTCTGCGCGTCAACAACCGGTGCAGACGTCAGTTCGTACTGGTCGAACACGAACGCGACGTCCTCCCGGTCAGCGTTGACCTGCACGACCTTCGGGTCCCGCGTCATGATGTCGGCGACGCGCACGTCGCGGTGAGTCCGCATGGCCCGATGCAGCGGGATCGTCCCTACCGGGGTGTGACGGGCACCGACCACAAACAGCGCGTAGAACTCGTCGGGGATATCAGGCGAATCGCGCAGGTGGTCGATGACCTGTCCGATCGTCCAGTACGACGGAATCGCGACGTAGTCGCGCTGCATGATGCGCCCGGCGCTGTCGGCCTGGAATTCCAGCGCCTGCCTGGCGAGCTCCGCCTCGCTGGCCGGCATCTCCTTGAGGAGCCGGGCGCGGCGCGCTTCGTCCAGGCACTCGAGAACGTACGCTGCGTCGTCGGTCTCGAGTTCCCCGGTCAGCCTGGCCAGCAGACCGGGGTCGATCGCCGAAGCGACCCGGTCAAGGACCCGGCGCGACAGCGAGGCGAGGCTGTCTGCCGGAAGATCCTCACCCAGCAGGTGCACCGCGCGCAGCCGGGGCTCCGACGGCAGCTGCTCGATGATGTCGGCAAGGTCGGCCGGGTGGCTGGCTCGAAGCTGTGCGAGATCCGATGCCAAAGGCTCGGTACCCGCGTCAGCCAACCGCGAAATCAGCTCAAGTCGCTGTTCCTGGGCGGTGGCGGTGGCTTGGGATTCGGGCATCGATCCCTCCCACCATGGCAATCGCGCCGCGACGTCTGGGTCTGAAATAGATGCCTGTAATCTATCGTGGCTCGCTGCGGGTTCCAAGGTTTTGGAGCGCGCCCGACCGGAGGCGGGAGCTGCGCCCGCGCTCCCAGGTCGCCATATCTCTCGGGCAGGATTACGCTGTTCCTTGATCAACCTTTTTCCGATTAGGACGAGATGCTTCACACCACTGACGGTATTACCTGGCGACACAGTACGACCGCGGTCGACTACCCGGATGCAGTTGCAAGCATGGAAGAACAGGTCGCCGGAATTCTGGCGGGAACCGCCGACGAATGCGTGTGGCTGGCGGAACATCCGCCCCTGTACACGGCCGGAACCAGTTCCGATCCAAGCGAAGTCCTGCCAAAGGCGAGCCTGCCGGTATTTCCGACGGGGCGAGGTGGACGCGTGACCTATCACGGCCCTGGCCAGCGACTTGCGTACGTGATGTTGGACCTCCGGGCGCGAGGTCGCGATGTCCGGGCCTTCGTCAATGGCCTCGAGACATGGATCATCGCCGTGCTGAACGACTTCGGTATCCAGGGCGAGACCCACGCCGGCCGCATCGGCGTCTGGGTTGAAGACGCGAACGGTCAGCACGCGAAAATCGCCGCCGTTGGCGTGCGCGTACGACGTGGCGTGACCTTCCACGGGGTGTCGCTGAACGTGGACCCGGATCTCGCCCATTACGACGGGATCGTCCCTTGCGGGATCCAGGACGCCGGCGTGACGTCGTTGCGCGAGGTCGGCGTGGAGGCGTCCATGGCCGACGTTGACCGAGCCCTTGTGCGCCGGTTTGCCGAGTGGGTGCCGCCGCGGGAAGCGGCGCCAGGCGCCGGCTTGCACTAGGCGCGCCGCGGCAGCGGGGCGGCGGAAAAGGCCGAAAAGTTGCCGCGCCGCCTGCAACGGACTGCAGCGAATACCGACCGCACAGCCTTCGCCGTTCGCGGCACGTGTGCCCGTCCGCGATGCCGGAGCCTTGACGTCTAGATCAGCTCAATGGCGACTGTTGTTCCGGGCACCTCCGCCAGCCTCCGATCACCCGTAACGAGCTCCGTCGACAGTGCCTCCGCCAGAGCCAGATACACGGCGTCATAAGCGGTGACATTGGCCCGAAGCCGCCAAATCCGGCCGAGGAACGGGTGATGCGGGTGTCGTTCGACGTCGAAGTCCATCCAGCGACCAAGCGCCATCGCCCCCAGCCGTTCATCGAGGGCTCCCCGGAGAACGTAACGGCGCAACACTTGTGCGATCTCAATATCGATGAGGTGTGGGACGTGGACGGCCTCGAACTCACCCGCCAAGCGCGCAGACAGCCTTTTGCCGGCGGCCGTATTCAGGAGCAGTTCGACAGCGCCGGACGCGTCCAGGACCATCAGGGCCGGTCCCGTTCCTCCCGGAGCAATTCCGCAGGCGACGGGTCCAGCTCAGCTTCCGGCTGCGAACGAATGGCTTCGAGCAACTCCTGTCGGCTCGGACGCTCCAAGGCGCGTGCGATCTCCCGCAGCACGAAATGCGACATGGAAATCCCTTCAGTAGCAGCACGAACGCGAAGTCGCCGGTGGAGTGCTTCCGGGACATTTCGAATCTGGATCATCACTGTCATGTGCATAACATGAAAGCATGTGTTGTTCATGTCAACGGCCGGCGTCGACACGGATCCGGGCATCGCGGGCCTTGGTGGATCGACAAGGTGGCAGGGCCGGCGCCCGCCGCATTGGACGGAGAGCACCTGGCACCGACTTTCTCGCCGGGGCAGACCCGCCACCCCAGTTTCCGTCTTTAGCTCCGCGCGCCCTCGAAGCCCGGCCCGGTCAGCGGCCGCGCGGTCCGGTCATCCACCCGGATCGTGGACTCGAACGCCTTCAGCCGCTTGTAGATCGAGATGAGCTCGACGATCGTCGACCAGGAGTTGACCAGGAACTGGAACGACCCCTCCACACGGTCGAACGCCCGCAGGATCTGCTGCAGCACACCGAGCGTGATGATGCCGGCGACGATGGTGGGACCCATCATGATGTAGGGAACGATGACTGCGAACTGCAGGTATGACCACTTCGCGATGTCGAAGTACAGGTAATGCTTGTAGAGACGGAAGTAGTTTCGCCGGACATTGGAAAATAGCTGGCCGATCGTCTCGGGTTCCGCGCGTTCTTCAAAATCCTCGCCGTACACCAGCTCCTTCCGGTACGCCGCTTCGACCTTCTGGTTGTTGAATTCAAGGCCGGGAAGCTTGATCCCGACGATCGCCAGCAGCACGGTCCCGGCAGCAGCCGAGATAATCGCGAGATAGACGAGCGAGTGCGGGACGACACCGATCCACGGCAGTTCGGTGACATGCTCGCTCAGGGTCCAGAGGAGCGGCAGGAACGCGATCAGCGTCATGACCGAGCGCATGAAAGCGACCCCCAGTCCCTCGACGATACGCGCGAAGCGCATGGTGTCTTCCTGAACCCGCTGGGCGGCGCCCTCGATGTGGCGAACCTGGTCCCAGTACGACATGTAGTAGTCGTTCATCGCCGTCCGCCAGCGGAACACGTAATGACGGACGTAGAACTCCAGCAGAACCGCCACGGTGATGTAGATGGCGGCGATCTCGGCGAAGGTCAGGCATTTCGCAAGAAAATCGGTGAACTCCACCGCACCCGGCTCAGCCAGGGCCTGCTGCAGTGTGTCGTAGAAATCGCCGAACCATTCGTTGATCCGGACATCCAATTGCACCTTGTACCAAGTGACCACCAAGATCGCCACGCTGCCCAGCAATGACCAATGCATCCACCGCCGGTTGGCGAAGAAGGACTTGAACACAAGCTCTCTCCTATCGGAACTGTGATCGACGGGGAGCCCGCGAGTCACCTGTCTTCACATAGGCCCGGGAATGCCGGCCGGACGCCGGGCCCCTAGCCTTGGACCAGCCCTAGCACGACCGCCGGCCGCTGCCGTTGTAACAAATTAAGCAGCAGCGGCCGGACTGTGCGCTGCCGCTGTATCTAGCTGCCGCGTGTCCGCCGGCCAAAGCCTTTGCGCCGGCGATCGTCCGGAAACGTTCCATTCCCAACCGCCGCCACCCGTTTTGCGTTCTGGCGTCACACGCAGAGCGTCGCCGGCGTGGACCCGCTGCATGGCCGCTCGCCGTCTGCTCGGTTGCTCGCGCCGTGCTGGACCAAACGGTACGTGGGCGATCCCGGCTGGGCTCCACGGGCTTTCCGAGGCAGGACCGATCCTTGACTTGGATTCGCCCGGCGCTACATGCTGTCTTACCCCTACCCCGGTAGGGTATTTGCGACACCGTGTTCGACAGGATGCATCCATGCAAGCGAAAGCCAAGGAAGAAACCCGAAACCGGCTTGCCAAGATCGAAGGCCAGGTACGCGGAATCGCGCGGATGGTGGAAGGTGACCGATATTGCATCGACGTAGTGCGGCAAATCCAGGCGGCCAGAGCGGCCCTTGGCGCCCTGGAAGGAATCGTCATGGATGATCACCTCCAGACTTGCGTCGAGCACGCCATGCTGTCCGACGACCTCGACGACCGCCGAGCGAAGGTCGAGGAGCTGGTCATGGTCCTCGGAGGCCGCCGGCGATGACCGGCCGGTCGCGGCGCGGAACGGATGGACAACGGCTCGGGCGCGGGTGCCCGGCAACCGTGCCTCCCCGCGCCCCTGTCACCGAGCTGCAGGCCACGTGCTGACAACTGTGCATCGCTTCCTGCGGCTCGCCGTCCCACTGGGAGTCGCCTTGGCATCCCTGTCCAGCCCTCCTTCCGCGCTCGCCCAGGACTTCAGCCAGCTGGAAGCGCAGCTGGCTCAGCATCCGGCGCTCGAGGCCATGCGTCATCAGTCGGCGGGATTTCGTGAGCGGGCCGTGACCGCCGATGCCCTGCCCGACCCCGTCCTCTCGTTCGGGATTCTCAATTTCCCGCTTCTCGATCCGTCGTTTTCGCGCTACCTGCCGACCAGCAAAACCGTGGGTGTCCGCCAAATGATCCCGAATCGCGCTCGCCGCGATGCGCGGGCGGCCCAAGCCAGCCAAAGCGCCCTGCAGAACGATGCCGCAATCGACCAACGGTTCGCCGAACTCCGCGCGGACCTGATCGTCGCGCTGATCGACCAGCAACGAATCAAGACACTGCGGGCACTCCTCGTGGCGAGGGATTCGAAGTACGACGAGCTCGCGCAAATCGTTGAAACGGAGATCGACGCCGGACGACCGGCTCTGTTCCGCCTTGCTGAAATCGATGTCGAACGCGCCGACGTCGCCCGTCGCCTGGCTGATCTCGAAGCCGAGGCTGACCAAATTCAGGCCCAGATAGTGGAACTCGTCGACGAGGCTTCCGATACCCCTCCCCCACCGCTGTCGCCAAAAGCCTGGTCCGGCGAGGCCTCCGCTTTCCACGCCGTTCGCGTGGCACGAGCCGGCGTGTCCGTGGCCGAGGCCGGAATCCATCAGGCGGAAGCGGCCTGGAAGCCGGACTGGGGCGTCCAACTTATGTACCAGCAGCGCGACGGTCAGGGCGACGATTGGGTAAGCGCCACCGCGACGTTCACGGTCCCATTCTGGGCAGACCGCTCGCAGGCACCAGCCCTGCGTGAGGCCGAAGCGAAACGGGAGGCCGCCCGCAGCCGGGTCATGGCTGCAGCCCGCCGGGCATTGGCCCGACATCAGGCCTGGGAAGCAACCCGCGCGGCCGCCGTATCCAGTATCGCGATCCTCGAGCAGAAAATCGCGGCCATTCGCGATCAAATCGCGGCCCGCCTGACCGTTTACGAAAGCGGAGCAGGCGATTATTCCCCCATTCTCGACGGCGAAGTTGCCGTACTGGGACTGCAGGGCCAGATTGCAGGCGAACAGGCACGCCGTGACCGCGCCATCGCCCGCATGAACGCCCTTTTGGCCGGACCGTGAAACAGGCGATGTTCCATGCCGGCCTGGGGCTTTTCCTAGCCCTGGTCGTGCTCGGATATCTCCTTTACGACCGGGGCTACGTCCCGGAAAGCGTGCTCGCTCTCCCCCAAGCGGATCCTGCCGTCGCGGCCCCGGAGGTCGCCGCCGCCGACGGGCCGCTGCGTTTCACCTGCCCAATGCATCCGCATTACATTGCGACCGATCCCGACGGCACGTGCCCGATCTGCGGAATGGATCTTGTACCCGTGCAAGGGCAAACGGCCGCTACCGAAGGCGCCGGCGTCATTGCCGTTGCCCCGGAAATGGTTCAGACCATGGGGGTCCGGACCGCGCCAGCCGAACATGCCCCGCTCGCGCGTTTGGTGCGGGCCTTCGGCAACGTCGACACCGACGAGCGGCTGGAAACCGTGTCCGCGTCGCGGCTCGAAGGGTGGATCGAGGATTTGACCGTGCGCGCCGAGGGCGATTCGGTCCGAGCTGGCGAACTGCTCTACCGGGTCTACAGCCCGGAACTGATCGCCGCCCAGAAGGACTATCTTGCCTCGCTGCAGATCGGCAATGAGAACCGCATCGCCGCAGTTCGCCAGCGGCTTCGCTCGGTGGGCATGCAGCCGGCCGCGATCGAGCGCCTGACCGGGACCCGCGAGGTCGTCGAGCGTGTGCCGGTGTACGCCGAGGCCACGGGGACGGTCAGCCGGCTCGATGTCCGCGAGGGCGACTACGTAAAACCGGGAACGCCGGTTCTGCGCCTGCAGTCCTACGCGGACGTCTGGGTCATTGCGTCGATCCCGGAGGCCGAACTTTCGTCGATCGAACACGGGCTGGCGGTGTTCCTCAGTTTCCCCAGCGCGCCCGAGGCGCCGGCCGAGGGCCGGGTGGACTACATCTATCCGACCATCGATCCCCAAACCCGCACCGCCGATGTGCGCATCGTCGTAGACAACTCGGAGGGCCACCTGCGTCCCGGGGCCTACGCCGACATCCGCTTTCTGCTCGACGCCGATGAAGTGCGCCTGACTGTCCCGAGTGAAGCGATCCTGCGCGACAGCCGAGGCGCCCACGTCATCGTCTCGCTCGGCGGTGGCCGTTTCACTGGCCGAGCCGTGGAGACCGGCCAGTCCGCCAACGGGCGGACGGCGGTCCTCGCCGGTCTCGCCGCGGGAGAGGAGGTTGTCACCAGCGGCCAGTTCATGCTCGATTCCGAGGTC
>JAPPED010000010.1 GCA_028824295.1 Rhodospirillales bacterium
TCGACGCCACCATCGCAGAATTTCTGGAACGTCCGCTTCCGCCTGCCGCCCGGCATGCCTGGCTGCTGCTCCTGATCGGGGCCGCCCAGCTGCTGTTTCTTCGGGTTCCTGCCTACGCTGCGGTATCCACCTCGATGGAGCTGTTGATCCGCGGGCCGGGCCGGTCGTGGCGCGGACTCGTCAACGCCGTCCTGCGCGGCATCGCCGACCGCGGCGCGACGATCTGCCAGGACCAGGATGCCGGGCGTCTGAACACTCCGGACTGGCTGTGGCAGTCGTGGCTGCGCGCCTACGGGCCGGCGACGACTGCCCAAATCGCCGATGCGCACCTGCGGGAACCCGTCCTCGATGTGTGCGCGAAGACGGACCCGGAAGCCTGGGCTGCGAAGCTCGATGGAACCGTGGTGCTGGACGGCGGCATCCGGGTGAAGGCGTCCGGTGATGTCGCCGCACTGGCCGGGTTCCGTGAGGGCGCGTGGTGGGTGCAGGACGCGGCAGCGCAGCTTCCCGTCCGCCTGCTGGGGGACATCGACGGGCGGCACGTTGCCGATCTGTGTGCTGCGCCGGGCGGCAAGACCCTGCAGATGGCCGCGCGTGGGGCCCGGGTGACCGCGGTGGACGTCTCCGAATCGAGGATGCGGCGCCTGGCGGCCAACCTCGCTCGCACCCGGCTGGCAGCTGAAGCGGTGGTCGCGGACGCGACCGGCTGGGAGAGCGGACGTAGTTTCGACGCGGTGCTCGTCGACGCACCGTGTACAGCCACCGGCACGATCCGTCGCCGGCCGGACATTCTCTGGCAACGCACGGCCGGCGACTTCCGGGCCCTCAATCCGTTGCAGGACAGGTTGCTCGACCGTGCCCTCCAGCTGGTTCGTCCGGGCGGGCTGGTGGTCTATACCGTGTGCTCGCTGGAACGCGAGGAGGGCGAAAACCGCGTGCAGGGCCTCCTTAGCCGCAACCAGGCTGCTGAGCAGGTGGCGGTCGATGCCGCGACCGAAGGTCTTCCGGACACGTTCGTGACAGACGACGGGTACCTGCGGACGCTGCCCTGCCACCTGGCAGACGTTGGAGGCGTGGACGGGTTCTTCGCCGCTCGCATTCGCCGCCGAGAATGATGGACCCGGCAGAATCCGCTCCTAATTCGAGTACGATTGCGATCTGGTCGGCCACGAGCGCGTTCTGCGAGGTGCCCTTGTCCACTTGTCCGGTTTCCCGTCCCTCGGGTCGCGCTGCCGACGCCTTGCGTCCGATCGTGCTGGAGCCCGGTGTGTCCAAGTACGCGGAAGGTTCCTGCCTGGCGAAATTCGGGGATACGCACGTCCTGTGCACCGCGTCGGTGGAGGAGCGGGTGCCGCCGTGGCTGCGGGGTCTGAATCGGGGCTGGGTGACCGCCGAGTACGGCATGCTCCCGCGTTCCACGTTGACGCGCACCGACCGCGAGGCGGCACGGGGCAGGCAGACCGGCCGGACGCAGGAAATCCAGCGGTTGATCGGCAGGAGTCTTCGCGCCGTCGTCGACCTCACGGCTCTAGGGCCACGGCAGATCCGGATCGACTGCGATGTCGTGCAAGCCGACGGCGGCACCCGCACGGCTGCGGTGACAGGGGGCTGGGTGGCGTTGCGCCAGGCGATCGCTGCCCTCGGGGATCGCCTGGAGGAAGGGGTGGCGCCGCTGACCGGCCAGGTCGCCGCCGTCAGCGCGGGCATCTGGAAGGATCGGGTGGTGCTCGATCTCGATTACGCAGAAGACCAGCACGCCGACGCGGATGCGAACTTCGTGTTCTCCGCCGACGGCGGCATCGTCGAGGTTCAGGGAACTGCCGAGGAGGCGCCGTTCAGCATGGAGGCGTTCCAGACGATGCTCGAATTCGCGCGCGGGGGAGCGGAAGAACTGTTCGCGGCGCAACGCGCCGCACTTGGAACGTGAAGCCGGGGGCACCGCGCCGATGGTCGGGCGGGAGCCTCGTCGTCGCCACGGGAAATCCCGGCAAGGCGGTCGAGATCGCCGATCTGCTCGCTCCGTTCGAGGTGGACGTCCGCCGGCTCGGAGAGTTCACCGATGTGCTGCCCGATGAAACGGGCGCGACGTTCGTGGCGAATGCGATCATCAAGGCCGAGGCGGCCGCCGCGGCCGCAGGCCTGCCCGCGCTCGCGGATGACAGCGGCCTCGCCGTGGCGGCGCTGGATGGCGCACCGGGAATCCATTCGGCGCGGTGGGCCGAGGAGGCAGGCGGGTTTTCCGAGGCCATGGCACTGCTGGACGAGCGCCTCCGGGGGAACCCGGACCGCCGCGCGGCGTTCCACTGCGCCCTCGCCCTCGCTTGGCCGGACGGGGTGACCCGAACAGTCGAGGGAATCGTCGAGGGAGGGCTGGTCTTCCCGCCGCGCGGTGGCTTCGGCTTCGGTTACGATCCGATCTTTGTCCCTGCCGGCGACGACCGCACGTTCGGGGAAATGGATCCGGCCGAAAAGTCCGGGCGCAGTCACCGGTCAGACGCGTTTCGGAAGCTGGTCGTGGCGTGCTTTCAGACCTAGCCCGGCCCATCGCGCTCTACGTGCACTGGCCGTATTGTCGGTCGCGCTGTCCCTATTGCGACTTCAATGCGCATGTCCCGCGCAACCGGGTGGATGGCGACCGCTGGCTGCGGGCGTACGAGGCCGAGATCCGGCACAGTCGCCGCCTGAGCGGACCCGGGACGCTGGTGAGCGTGTTCTTCGGCGGCGGGACTCCGTCACTGATGCCCCCGGAGGTCACGCATGGGGTGCTGGCGGCCGCCTCGACCGCCTGGCCCTTGGCGGAAGCTGCCGAGATCACGCTCGAGGCCAATCCGAACTCCGTCGAGGTGGGACGGTTCGAGGCGTTCCGCGATGCTGGCGTGAACCGTGTCTCGATCGGTGTGCAGTCGTTGGACGACGACGCGCTGCAGCAGCTGGGCCGGGGCCACACGGCAGCCGAAGCCCGGCGTGCCGTGGAGACGGCCGGGACGACCTTTCCGCGGTTCTCGTTCGATCTAATTTACGGGCGTCCCGACCACGATCCTTCGTCCTGGCAGACGGAACTCGGCGACGCCATTACCCTGGCGGGCGAGCACCTTTCCTGTTACCAGCTGACCATCGAGCGGGGCACACCGTTTCATGCGCTGGCCGCGGCGGGTCGACTGCGCCTCCCGGAAGAACCGGTGCTTGCGGAGTTGTTCGACGTTACCTCCGACACCTTGGCTGCGGCTGGACTGCCGCGCTACGAGGTGTCGAATCATGCCCGGCCAGGGGCCGAGTCCCGGCACAATCTCACGTACTGGCGCTACGGCGACTATGTCGGTGTCGGTCCGGGTGCGCACGGGCGGGTGCGGACCGGGTCCGGCGTAGGCGGATACGCCAGGATTCGCAAGCCGGAGGCCTGGTTGCGGGCCGTTGAAGCGTGCGGACACGGCACTGAAACTGCCGAATGCATCCCGGCTGCGACAGCAGGTCGTGAGATGCTGATGATGGGTCTGCGCATGGTTGAAGGGGTCAGCCGCGCTGCGTTCACCGAACGAACCGCACTGGCGCTTGATCAAGCGCTCCGGCCGGAGGCGCTTCGTCGGGCACGGGATGCCGGGCTGATGCACGCCGACCGAGACGGCGTCCGGGTCACGCCCGCCGGAATTCGGGTCCTGGATGCCTTAATCGGGGACGTCGTCGCCTGAGCTCAGCCCTGCGGTGTCGGCGCAAACCGGGCCGGAGCGCGCTCCAGCAGCGAGTAACCGTCACGCCTGACCTCGTATACGTTGAGGCCGCGCTCCACCGCCCCGTCGGTCAGCAGCCGGAAGGCACCGAGCAGTCCCCGGAATCCCTGCGGTGTCTTCAGCCTGGCGATCCGGGTGTCGGGATCGATACCCGCCAGATTCGCAGCGACGGCCGATGCGTCATACGCCAGGGCGGCGGTGCGCGACGGCGATGTCCCATAGATGCGCCGGAATCGTTCCGCGAATTGCCGGAAGGCTTCTTCGGACAGGTCCGCGAACTGCCCTCCCTCCAGGGCGGGCTCGCCCTGAAGGTCCGAGGTGCGCCAGCTCGAGAGGCCCAGGTAGCGAACTTGGTCCGGTGCGACGTCCCGGTAGGCCAGTTCGGCCGCGATGGCCCTGAGCACGTTCCCGCGGGCGGCAATCAGGATCGCATCACCGGGCCGGTTGGCCGAGCCGCTGACCGTATCGACGAACTGCTGCGCGACGTCGCTCGGTTCGCTGTCGTCGTTGTAGCGAATGAGACCGGATCGGTTCCGGGGTGGCACCGCCAGCTGGTAGGCCTCGGCCACGGCATCGCCGTACTCTGATTCGGGAACAATCAGGCCGACCCGCTGACCCGGTTCCTCGATCGCATGCCCGAGAATTCGGTGTACCTCTCCCCGCGGGTGCACGCCGAGCATCCATGCTTCGCGGTCAGCGACGGAAATGTCGTTGCTGAGCGCCAGGACCGGGATTCCACGATCCACCGCTTCCGGGACCACCGCCCCGGTGGTCCATGCAAAGAGGGGGCCGACGACGAGGCTCGCTCCTTCGGCAGCCAGTTCGAGAAAAGCTGTGCGCGCGGTCTCTGCGTCACTCGCGGTATCCCTGGGGAGCAGCTCGACAAGCTCGGCGTCAACCTCGAACAGGGCCATTTCCACCGCTTGGAACAACTCGCGTCCGGTTGCCGCGTAGGCACCGGACAGCGGGAGCAGTACCCCGACCCGCAACACTGCGTCCCGAGCGATCGGACCGGGGGCGACATCCTGTGGCGGCGCTCCCGCTCCTGTGGAGGTCGTTGAAGAATCCTCGTCAGCAGGTGGTATGGCCGCCACTTGGATGGCATCGGGTGCCGGGGCCTCCGACTCGTGAGCGCTCGCCATTGGCTCTTCCTGCGCGCCACTGCCCTCCTCGACGTCAGCCGGTTCCGGGAGTTCCTGAACGGCCGAGCTCACCCCCGGTTCGACCGGCGCGGGCTCGCCGTCCGATGAAGGCCCGCACGCGCCCACGCAGCCGGCAAGAATCAACATGGATGCTACGACGGGTCCGGAGCGTCGATGCACAAAGCCCTGAATCCCGTCGGCCGGGAGCTGCCGGAGGCATGCGCGAACTAGGCTGACCAGCCGCGGCCATCCCCCACGGTCCGCAGGCGCACGCATGGCGTGGATCGACCCGTCTGGAGAACGATTGCCTTGCACGCTGCAAGTATATCGCCCGAGGGATTCGTTCGGAGCTTTCCGCAGGCTCCAGAGCAGGCTATTTCTATGGGGACGTTCGCCTATTGCGTTGGAACCGAAACCCCATGCAACCTGCACTTCTCACATTTCGTGGTCGCATCCTCTATCTCGCTCTCGGCATGGTGTGCCTGGCCTTGCTGCCAGGGTGCGCCGGCCTCGTCGTGGGCGGGGGCGGAATCGGCGGGATGGCGGCAGCCCAGGAACGTCCGCTCGAGCGCGGCGCAATAGATCTTGCGATCAAATCTGAATTGCTAAGCACGTACTTTCAAACCCAGTTCGACGAGCTCTTCAGCAGAGTCAACGTGCTGGTGGTGGAGGGCCGCGTCCTGCTCACCGGAACAGTGGAAACTAGAGATCTTCGGACCACCGCGGTGGAACTAGCACAGCAGACCGAAGGGGTCGCCGAAGTTCTGAACGAGATCCAATTGGGCCCGGCGTATCCGATCACCACGCGAATGAACGACACGTGGATCTCCACCGAGATCCGTGCCCGTCTGGTGGCGGCGCTGGGCTCCGGACAGATCGATTTCTGGACGACCACGCACGACGCGGTGGTGTACCTTGTCGGCATCGCCGAGAACCAGGCTGAGATCCAGCAGGTCACCGATGTCGCTCGCAACGTGAAGGGCGTCGAGAAGGTCGTCAGTTACATCATTCTGCGCGACGATCCGCGCCGCCTGCCTGATCCCGCCGAGTAGGTCTGCTCGCCGCCGCATCGGTCCGGCCGGAACGTTCATGCCCATTCGTGTGGCCATCCAGATGGATCCGATCGGATCCATCCATCTGCCATCGGACAGTACGTTCGTGCTGGCGCTGGAGGCGATGGCGCGTGGGCACGAGCTGTTCACCTACCAGCCCGACACCCTGACTTGGCGACCGGGCCGCCTGTTGGCCACGGGACGGCGGGTGAAGGCGCTTCGCCGCGAACCGGGCAATCACGTCGACGAAGGGGAGCTGGAGGCTGTCGATCTGGCCGACTTCGACGTCGTGCTGATTCGTCAGGACCCGCCGTTCGACATGGGGTACGTGACGACGACTCACCTCCTCGAGCTCTTGCCAGCCAGCACGCTCGTGGTGAACGACCCGCAGGGCATTCGCGATTCGCCCGAAAAGGTCCTCGTGCTCCGTTTCGCCGAGTGGATGCCGCCCACGCTGGTAGCCAGCCGTCCGAAAGATGTCGTCGCGTTCCAAGCGGAATTCGGGCGGTCGGTCGTCAAGCCCCTGTACGGTCACGGCGGAAACGGGGTGTTCCTCCTGTCGGAAGGCGATCCGAACCTGGAGCCGGTGCTGGGTCTCCTCGGGGAGTCCGAGCCTGTCATCGTGCAGCAGTACGTGCCGAGCGTCACCGAGGAGGGCGACCGCCGAATCATCCTGGTGGAAGGCGAGCCTGTCGGCGCAATCGACCGAATTCCGAAACCTGGAGACATCCGGTCCAACCTGGTGGCCGGCGGCTCGGCGCGACCGGCAGTGCTCGGTGACCGGGATCGCGAAATCTGCAGCGCAATCGGACCGGAGTTGCGGCGCCGGGGCCTGCTGCTGGCCGGAATCGATGTGATCGGGGGACGAATCACGGAGATCAACGTGACGTCACCCACCGGGATTCCGGCCATCGAGCGGTTTGACGGGATCAGCGTCGGAGCCCGTTTTTGGGACGCGGTTTCGGTCCGAAGGGCGGCACAGAGCGCGGGTTGAGGCACGTGCCGATGGCTCGCGCATCGTCGTCATTGACGAATGCTGGTGACGTCCGGCGGGGCTTTGCTGCGTCGGCAGCACACGTTGGCGACCGGACCACGATCGATGAGCCGAGCGAGCGCGAGGCCGAGTGATCAGCGCACAACCGGACAGCTCACGGCCTGCGGATCAAGCTTCTCGCGCTGCTGTCGGTTTCGAGTGAGGGGACTTCACGTCGCCACCCGGAGCGCGGGGAATGGCCCGTCGGCGTGGAACCAGCCACTGTTCAAGGCGGCTACGGCGCCGAAAGCTGCCTCTGTTTCGGGTCCGCAATTCGTACTCGGTGGCAGGTGGTATGGCTGCTGCGGCGCCGGCCCTGACGTCCTTCAGGCGCGGCCGATGCAGATGCGCTGGTTGGAAGGCGTGCTGGGACTGCCCGAGCGGCTCCAGTTGCCGCCTAGACTAGCGGCCGAAACAGTCGCCGAGGACAGCGCCCTGACCGCCAACGAAGGAGGCATGCCATGACCATTGCCAATGACCGGTGCATCCGGATTTTCCTGTCGGTCGCTGGTCTCGTGGTGGGTTCGAGTGTGCTGAATCCGGCCATCCCCGTAGCGACAGCCACAGACAGCCTGTCCGCGAACCTGGGCAGCATCGATTTTCCGAACTCCGGTGCAGCTGAGGCGCAACCGGCCTTCCTCACTGGAATGAAGGCGTTTCACAGCTTCGAGTTCGAGGATGCGCGCGAAGCCTTTCGCGAAGCACAGTCCATCGACCCGGATTTTGGCCTGGCCTACTGGGGCGAAGCGCTCAGCTACAACGCTCCGCTCTGGGCTGAGCAGGACGGAGACGCCGCCCGCGCAACGCTGGCCAGGTACGGGGCGACGCCGCAGCTGCGCTCGCAAGCCTTGCCGCCTGGTCGTGAGCGGGGGCTCATGGAAGCGGTGGAACGTCTCTACGGCGACGGCGACAAGCTCTCCAGGGACATCGCCTATTCCGAGGCGATGCAGCGTCTCCACGAGGACTTCCCCGACGATGATGAGATCGCCACGCTGTACGCGGTCTCGCTGCTTGGCACGGTTCGCCCCGGTGACCGAGGATTCGCCCGGCAAATGCGGGCAGGTGCCATCGCGCTGGAAGTGTTCGCGCGCAATCCCCGGCATCCGGGGGCGGCCCATTTCATCATTCACGCATTTGACGATCCGGAGCACGCCATCCTGGCGTTGCCCGCAGCGAGGGCCTACGCCGAGATCGCGCCGGACGCACCCCACGCGCTGCACATGCCGTCGCACATCTTCGTCCAGCTCGGGATGTGGGAAGGTGTTGTGGCCTCGAACGAGGCCTCCTACGAGGCGGCGCTTGACCACATCGAGCGCAAGGACATCGCGCGCGGCCGTTCTGAATTCCACGCGCTGCGGTGGTACCACTACGGACAACTGCAACTGGGTAACGACGACAGGGCGCAATGGGCGCTCGACGAGGCACTTCGAACGTTGGCGCAGTTCCCGACCGCAGGGGTGCGAAACGGCACGTTGAGCATCCTCGCCCGCCACACCCTGGAAAGGGAGAGCTGGTCAGAATTTGACCATGACATCGTGACCGACGCCGAACGAAACCACTCCGCTGTGCAACTGGCTGCCGGTCTGAGTGCGGCGCACACCGCCAACCTGGCAGCGGCGGAAACGGCGCTCGCCAACATCAGGGGTGCCTACGAGCGCCTCAAGCGCGATCCCTCGACAGCCTACCGCGCCAAAATCGTTGCGGTGGAAGCAAAGCAGCTGGAAGCCGCGATCGCGTGGACGCAAGGCGATACCGCCGCCGCCGAAGGGTTCCTCGTCGAAGCGACCGATCTCGAGGGCGAGCTGAACGCCCCGTTCGGTCCGCCGATCCCGATGAAGCCCACATTCGAGATGTACAGGGAGTTCCTGGTGGCGCAGGGCCGGATGGAAGCCGCAGCCGTGCAGTTCGGCAAGGCATTGGCGCGCACGCCGAACCGCACCCGGTCTGTTCAGGGGCTGGAGCGCACCCGGTAGGCGGCGTCGGGTATCCCGTTGCCGGTGCGACGTGAGGGGAGCACGCACCCGGCATCATCTGCTTTGCCGGCGACCGCTCCGGCTACGGGGTTCGGTCCCCGCCCGCCTCGGCAGCGCCACGGGTGGGAGCGCGAGGACGGGGCCGGACCCTTCCTCGACATCGCCGCTGCCAAGACGCCTGCAGGAGCTGAACCCCGCGATCAGTTCAGGGCGTTCATCCTCTCGGCGGCTTGATCATCCGGCCGAGCGGCTCGCCTCCGAACACGTGCACATGGAAGTGCGGCACCTCCTGGAAGGCGTGTTCGCCGTGGTTCGAAAGAAACCGGTAGCCGTCGGCCTCGACGCCTGCCTCGCGCGCGACCCGGCCGATCGTCCGGATCAGGGACTCGATTTCCGGCCCCGTTGCGCGCGCCGAAAAGTCGGCCATGGACACGTAACGTCCTTTCGGGATGACGAGGATGTGGACTCGCGTCTGCGGCTGGATGTCCCGAAACGCCAGCGTGTGTTTGTCCTCGAAGACCTTGTCGCAGGGGAGTTCCCCTCGAAGGATGCGGGCGAAGACATTGCTGTCGTCGTAGGGGTGCTCCGCCGAGCCCATCAGCCTTCCCCTCCTGTTGTGGAGCGCTCCTCCTGACCGTGCTGGCCCGTCCGGCCATGGATCGATCCCTGCGCGCGCTCGGCGAGTTCGACCGCAACCGCGTCCGGCTCCACCCCGGCGGCCTGCCAAAGCACCAGCAGATGGTAGAGAAGGTCCGCACTTTCGTTCACGAGCGCGCTCGGGTCCCGGCGGACACCGGCGATTACCGTCTCCGTTGCTTCCTCGCCGACCTTCTGCGCCACCCGCTCCACGCCGCCGGCCAGCAGGCGGGCGGTATACGAGGACTGGGGGTCAGCCGTTCGGGCTCGTGCGCCGATGACCGTCCACAGGTCATTGAGAGCGGAAGCCAGTGTCGCGGGTTGGTCAGCCATCGGCCTTGCCTTCCACCGCGGGACGAATGTCCGTCACCGCTGCGTCTCGAAATGCCCGGAAAAAGCACGAACGACGTCCCATGTGGCAGGCCGGTCCGGTCTGGTCGACCAGTGCCAGCAACGTGTCACCGTCGCAGTCCACCCTGAGCTCCATGAGCCGCTGGACGTGTCCGGAAGTTTCACCCTTGACCCATTCGGCCTGCCGACTCCGAGAGAAATACGTCACGCGCCCGGTGGCCAGCGTGGCATCGATTGCGGCTCGATCCATCCACGCCAGCATCAGCACCTCACCCGTGTCGTGTTGCTGAGCGACGACCGGGACGAGCCCGGCCTCGTTGAAACGCACGACGTCCGTCAGACTCATGCTCGCTCCTTCGCCGTTTGCGGCTCCGGCCGCACAGGAATGCCATCCGCCCTGAGTGCGCGCCGGACATCGGCAATTGCAGTGTCACCGTAGTGGAAGATCGATGCAGCGAGGACAGCGCTCGCACCACCCGCCTGCACGGCCTCCGCCAGGTGGGCGGCGCTACCAGCCCCGCCGGAGGCAATCACGGGCACATCGACGGCATCGCTGACCGCGCGGGTGAGTTCGATGTCGAACCCGTCCCGGGTACCGTCCCGATCCATGGAGGTGAGCAGGATTTCACCGGCGCCCATGCCGGTGACCCGGCGCGCCCACTGCACCGCGTCGATACCGGTCGGGCGTCGCCCACCGTGCGTGAAGATCTCAAAGCCGTCGCCGCCGCGCTTGGCGTCGATGGCTACGACGATGCACTGGGACCCGAACTTTTCTGCAGCCCTGGCCACGAGTTCCGGTTCCCGGATGGCTGCGGTGTTGATCGAGACCTTGTCTGCGCCCGCCAACAGGAGCCGGCGGATGTCGTCGATTGTCCGAACGCCGCCGCCCACCGTCATCGGCACGAAGCACTGTTCCGCAGTCCGGCGCACGACGTCCAGCAGGATGCCGCGATCCTCGTGCGAGGCCGTGATGTCGAGAAAGCAGAGCTCGTCAGCGCCCTGGGTGTTGTAGACCTGCGCTTGCTCCACGGGGTCGCCCGCGTCCTGAAGATTGACGAAGTTGGTTCCCTTGACGACTCGGCCGTTCTTCACGTCCAGGCAGGGAATGATCCGGATCTTCAACACTCTTCAAGCGGCCAGCAGCCGGGCGGCCCGCTGCACGTCGAGGCGACCCTCGTAGAACGCGCGACCCACGATCACGCCCTCGATGTTGGTGTCGCCCAACGCCTTGATCCGCTCCAGGTCGCCCACAGTGGTGACACCACCTGATGCCACGACCGGTATGGGGCTCGCTCTGGCGACGCGGTGCAGCTCGGCGAGGTTGACGCCCTGCAGTACGCCGTCTCGGGAGATGTCGGTATGGATCAATGCAGCCGCTCCGAAGTCGGACGCGGTGGCGGCAAACGTTTCGACGTCTACGTCGGTGGTCTGGGCCCAGCCCTCGATGGCGACCTGGCCGGCCCGCGCGTCCGCTGCGACGGCGACTCGCCCCGGGTGGGTCCGACAGATCGAGCGCGCGACGTCAGGATCGGTCACCGCAATGGTTCCGAGCACGATCCGCTCCACCCCGGCTTCCAGCCAAGCCGCCGCGGCGGCGGCGGTACGAATCCCCCCCCCGAGCTGGACCCGCATGGAGGTCTCTTCCAACATCGCCTTGATCGCTTCCGTGTTCGGCGACCCACCCATGAATGCGCCGTCCAGATCGACGACGTGCAGCCACGTACATCCCGCGTCCTCAAACCGCCGGGCCTGATCCGCCGGGTCATCGCCGAACACGGTCGCGCGGCCCGGGTCGCCGCGTTCCAGACGTACGCACCTTCCGTCCTTGAGATCGATCGCGGGATAAAGGTTCACGCAATCTTCTTTCGGTAGAAGTGCCCAGCGATCATCTTGCCTTCGACAAGGTGGTAGTCGGGCAGGGTCCCCCAACGTTCATATCCATTCGCCTCGTATAGCCGAATGGCCCGTTCTTGGGTCACTCGCACATCCAGGCAGATCTGCTTGAAGCCCGCCGCCGCCGCGTGTTGCTCCGCGTGCTCGAGCAGGGCGCCAGCCAAGCCGTGCCCCCGCGCCCAGGGCGCAACGAAGTGGGTGTCGAACGAAGCCGAGAACGCTCGCGCCTCGTCGCGGGTGACCGGCCGAACGACTTGGACGGAGCCCGAGACGACCCCGCGGTACCGTCCGACGATCAGGGTTCGGTGGGGCACCACCAGGACTCCCTTCCAATAGGATTCCAGCCGCTCGTCGGAGGGGATGGAGACCCAGCCGAAGCCGATGCCGTCGTCGAGGGCATTGCGGGTCGCGTCGCACAGCTCGGCAAGTTCCCCCGGGCGGAACCGCTCGATGATGTCGGTCGCGGTGTCGGTCACGGCATCCACCGGACGAAATTGGCGAGCATGCGCAAGCCAGTGGCTTGGCTCTTCTCCGGGTGAAACTGGGTACCAATCAGGTTGTCGCGTGCGAGCGCCGCCACGACGGGCCCGCCGTGGCAGGTTCGGGCGGCGACGTGCTCCGGCTGATCGGCGTGAACCGCGTAGCTGTGGACGAAGTACGCGTGCGCGTGCGGCTCAAGGTCGGCGAACACCGGGTGAGGGGTCACGTCAAGGAGTTCGTTCCAACCCATGTGGGGGATCCGATAGCCGGGCTCCGATGTCATCCGGGCAACGCGGGCCGGGATCCAGCCCAGACCCGGGTGCCGTCCGTGCTCTTCGCTTTCCCGACTCATCATTTGCATGCCGACGCAGATTCCAAGAAACGGGATGCCGTCGTCAATGACTCGACGCTGCAGGGCCTCCGTCATGCCGGGAATCTGGCGGAGGCCGCGCATGCAATCGGCAAAGGCCCCGACACCCGGCAGCACGATGCGGTCCGCCTTCCGGACGATAGCCGGCTCTCCCGTCACGGCCACTTCAGCACCGCGCCCGTCCGCCTGCAGGACGTACTCGAATGCCTTCGCGACCGAGCGCAGGTTTCCCGATCCGTAATCGATGATGGCAGTGATCATGGTTGGCACCAACGCCGTCGCGGCCCCTGGCTCATGCAGCTCCGGCTTGGGCGTCGTTCCGAAGGATTCCCTTGGTGGACGGGATCTGGTCGGCTGCCGCCGGGTTCACCCGTATGGCATCGTGCAGGCTGCGTGCCAGCCCCTTGAAGCAGGACTCGATCACGTGGTGGTTGTTCACCCCGTAGAGATTCTCGACATGCAGATTGCAGCCCGCCGCCTGCGTGAACGCCTGGAACCATTCCCGAAACAGCTCAGTGTCCATTTCGCCCAGCCGATTTTGCGTAAACGCCACCTTCCAGACCAGGTAGGGACGCCCGGACAGGTCGACGACCACCCGAGACAGCGTCTCGTCCATGGGGATCAGCGCGTGGCCGAACCTGCGGATCCCGCGGCGGTCGCCAAGGGCGTCGGCTACCGCCCGGCCAACCGCGTAGCCGGTGTCTTCCGTCGTGTGATGTCCGTCGATGTGCAAATCGCCATCGGCCGCGATCTCAAGGTCGATCAGGCTGTGTTTGGCGAGCTGCTCCAGCATGTGATCGAGAAAGCCGATGCCGGTGGCGATGCTGCGCTGGCCGGTGCCGTCCAGCGACGCAGTGACCCGTACCGAGGTCTCACCGGTTGATCGTTCGACACTGGCGGTGCGCATGCGACATGTCGCGAACCGGCGCGATTTCCTGCGCCGTCGTCCGCCCTCCTCTTAGGTTCCTGTCCTGTCGGTTCCCGACCGTCAGAACCGCATCGTGGTCTGACCCGCCGGTTCCCCGTTCACAAGGCACTCGTCCTTGGTCAGCTCGATCACGTCCGAGTCGCTCGTCGCCTCGCACGTCAGGGTACCTTCAGGGTATTGGACATAGACCGTGACAGGGAAGGCTTCGGGGTGAAACACGACGCTCTGGCCGGCATTGACCCACCGGAGCCAGTAGTCGATGGACACCTTTGCCCGGAGCTGCGGATCGGAATTGGTAACCGTGAAGGCATGTGCCGGCGCGACCGCAGCAATGGAGCCCAGGACCGCCATCAGCATTCCCAGGCGAAACGCTCGCGGGAGGCTGGCGAATGTGCGCATGCGCGTCTCCCCAAGACATGGAAAGAGAGACCATGGCCGACTCCGGCCGGCCATGGTCTCAACAACCGATCAGACGCGCCGAAACGCGTCCTTGGTGATTACCAGATCGCGACCGGCGAGCCGATCGAGCCCGTTGCACCCTTGACGGGCACCGGGCTGTAGAAGTACGCGAACTGGTAGACACCCGCATCCGCGAGCACGGACAGCTTCAGGTTCTCCTGGTTCACGATCCCGTGCCGCGTCTGCAGGTACGTGTGCACGCAGAAGGCGCAGGCCGGGTCCGGGTTCGGGACCGCGTCGCCGGGCCAGGTGTCAAAGCCGGTGACACCCGCCTGGACGGTCTCGGCGATCCAGCGGGCGACTTCCATGCCGATGCCGGGGCAGCCGTCGTTGTATGCGGGCGCGTTCTCCCAGTGACGCTCCCATCCGGTCCGGATCAGGATGGCGTCACCAGCCATCGGCTCGTAGTCAGCCATGCCCTGCGCTGCGAGGGCAGCGTTGACGTCAGCCATGGTCACCACGTCGCCCTTCTCCATCGGGGCGTCGCGGACGGCTGCGACGTCGATCAGAATGCCGCGCGCGATGATCGGGTGGAGCTTTTCGCTGCCGAGGTGGTTCAGCCCATACGGGTTGCCCATCTGCTGTGCGGTGAAGCCGTTGTACCAACGCATTTCGGTCTTGTCGCCGACCGCGCCGACCTGAACGCCGATGTGCCCGAGGCCGTCAAACTGGGTACCGACCTGGCCGATTTCCGTGGACAGGAACTCGTCGTTCCACATGATCTGGTTCGCGCCGAAGGCGCCGCCGGTCGGCGTACCGGGGATCCGGAGCGAGAATTTCCGCTCTCCGAACAGCGGCATGCCGCTGACGTAGTCGTGCCCGATCTTCATCGCCTTGCCTTCGCTGATCTGCGCAAGAGCACGCATCACGACATCGGTTTGGGTGTACCAGTTCGTGGAGCCGGCTTCGTCACCCTCGCCCCAGAGGGGGTGCGGCCACCACTTGGAGCCCAACGGGGTGTCCATGACGTCGCCGTCAACCCACGGTTTGCCGGCGCATTCGCCCCAGCTGTCGGCACCACATTCCGCGGTTGCGGAAGCGGCCCATCCTGTGACGGCGAGCACCGCCGTCAATGCGACAAGTTTCTTCACCTGTCTCTCCCTCTTTAGTTTCGCCCATTCGGGTCGCAGCCTGTCAACCTGGCTGCCGATGCCGGCAACCATGTTTTCAGGCATAACAGCGAACCTTATCACGTCGCCGTACAGGCGGAAAGCAATGGATTGTCATCGATTCAGGGGAGAGTCGGCAAGTACGAATCACTGTTCCGGGACTGGCGACTGGTCGCCGGCGCACACGGCCATCTCGAAATAGAGTCCGCGGGCCGGTGCCGTAGGCCCGGCGGCGGACCGGCTCCGGGCAGCCAGCGCGCGCGCGGGCGCGCCGATATCGACACGCCCGAGCCCCACCTCGACCAACGTCCCGACGATGATCCTCACCTGTTTGTAGAGGAACGACGGGGCTCGGGCGCGGACGGTGACATGGGCTCCGGCGTGCCCGACTGCGAGCTCCGTGAGCGTGCGCAGCGCGGTGTCCGCCTGGCAGCCTGCCGCCCGGTAACTCGTGAAGTCGTGCAGCCCGACGAGCGGGCGCGCGGCCGCCGCCATAGCGTCCGCGTCGAGTGCCTGGGGCATCCACCAGACATGGTCCCGCCCGAATGCCGGCGGTGACGGCCGCGTCAGGATCCGATACAGGTAACGCCGCTCGACGGTGGAGAACCGGGCGTGGAAGTCCGGTGCCACTTCGTTGCAGTCGAGCACCACGACAGTGCCGCCGACAGCCCGGGCGAGGTGAAAGTTGAGCCCCATGCGTACCGATTCGGGAGGTCGCGGGCGCGCGAGGTCGAAGTGCGCCACCTGGCCGAGCGCATGGACACCGGTGTCCGTACGTCCGCTCCCGAACACGGTCGGCGCCTCGCCCGAATAACGGGCGACTGCGGCCTCCAGGGCTGCCTGAACCGATACCCCCGTGGCCTGACGCTGCCAGCCCTGGAATCGGGAACCGTCATATTCCACGGTGAGACGATAGCGCGTCACCGGATGTCCAGACTGCCGGTCAGAGGGAGCGCGCCCGTTCGCGCAGCGTGAACTTCTGGATCTTGCCGGTCGAAGTCTTCGGAAGTGCCCCGAAGATCACGGTCTTCGGGGCCTTGAAGTGGGCAAGCTGGCTTCTGCAGAACGCGATGAGCTCCGTCTCCGTGACCGTGTCAGCGTCATTCCGGAGTTCCACGAACGCGCACGGTGTTTCGCCCCACTTGGCGTCGGGCCGCGCGACGACCGCTACCGCCGCGACCCCGGGGTGTCGGTACAACGCGTTCTCGACTTCGATCGACGAAATGTTCTCGCCGCCCGAGATGATGATGTCCTTCGAGCGGTCCTTCAGTTCGATATAGCCGTCCGGGTGCGCCACCGCGAGATCGCCGGTGTGAAACCATTCGCCTGCAAATGCCGCGTCAGTGGCCTCCTTGTTCTGCAGGTATCCCTTCATGACGATGTTTCCGCGGATCATGACCTCACCCAGCGTGGCGCCGTCCCGCGGCACCGGCTCCATGCTTTCGGGATTCATGACGCGAAGTTCCTCGAGGGAGGGATACCGGACCCCTTGCCGGGACTTGAGCCGGGCCTGCTCGGCCGGTGTTAGGTCTGCCCATTCCTCCTGCCAGGCAGACACGACGGCCGGGCCGTAGCTTTCGGTAAGGCCGTACACGTGCGTGATGTGAAATCCCTTTGCCTGCATGGCTTCGATCACGGTTGCGGGGGGCGGTGCCGCCGCTGTCATGACCCGGACCGTCCGCGGCAGCGGCTCGGTGAGCTTCGAGGCCGCCTCCGTGACGGTCGCGAGGACGATGGGGGCACCGCAGAAATGCGTCACTCCACGGGCATGGATGGCGTCAAGAATGGCATCGCCTTCCACCCTGCGCAGACAGACGTGGGTGCCGCCCAGGGCAATGATGGTCCAGGGGAAACACCAGCCGTTGCAATGGAACATCGGCAGGGTCCACAGGTAGACGGGATAGTGACCGAGATCCCAGACAAGCTGGTTGTTCATCGCGGTGAGGTAGGCGCCGCGGTGGTGATAGACCACGCCCTTCGGGTGACCGGTCGTGCCCGAGGTGTAGTTGAGGCTGATGGCTTCCCATTCGTCTTCCGGCATACGCACATCGTGTCTGGGCGTGCCGGTCCCGGCGATGTCTTCGTAGTCGGTGCCGATCACTTCCGGCGACGGCCCTTCCGAATCCGCTGCCCAGATCACGCTTGGGCGGTCGTTCGTCGGGATCCCCTCCATGGCCCCCTCGACGAGCCCGCGGTGTTCCGTGTCGGCAAACAGCAACTGCGCCTTGCCGTGCTGCAGGATGTACCTGACCGTCACGGCATCGAGGCGGGTGTTGATGGTGTTCAGCACTGCCCCGGCCATCGGCACGGAGTAGTGGCACTCAAGCATTGCCGGCGTGTTGGGGAGGAGCACCGCCACCGTGTCGCCCGGCCGAATGCCGGTTTCCTGCAACCAGGATGCGACGCGGCGGCACCGCGCCAGGAATTCCTCGTACGTGGCGGACCGGCGGCCGTGCACCCATGCGTGTCGCTGCGGAAACACGTCGGCGCTTCGGAGCAGGAACCGGATTGGCGTGAGCGGCTGGTGATTGACGGGCCGGCGCTGCAGGCCCTCCGAGAAGGGATGTTCCGGTGGCAGCGGGCTCATCGTCCCTCCCTCTCACTGCTGAACGCGTCCGCGCCCGACTCACCTCCACCCAGCGCACAGGCAGTGCCGTCGTGTTCTACCCGGAGCAAGGTCCACGAGCCGGTCTCGGGGGAGCGGTACAATTCCATGACGGCCTTGCCGTCGCCGCTGACTCCCCACCAGGCCAGGGCCTCTCCGTGGACTTCGGCGAGGGCGCCCTTGAAGGCTTCATGGTCGCGGCAGAACATCGTCCGCTGCAGGGTTCGCCACTCCGCCATACCCGTCACCGGGATAGCGAAGCCGGCCAACAGGACAATTGCAGCCCGCAAAACGCCCGCTCGGGCGGGACCGGCAGCTGGGCGGCGAGGCATTGGACGCTCCAAGAGTCCTGAACACGGGAGGCATCGGGGGCCTGCCGGCAGCAAATTGCGTTCGTCCGCGGCAGCCAGGGCGTTCAGCATGTCGCGCTGACCGGTCGACGCAATCGGCTTTGGCCTGGCCCTGCCGGTGGAGCTAGCGGGCCGGGCGCCCGTACGGCGAAATGAGCGCAGCCGCAAGCAAGCGGACAGTGGCAGGGCTTGGCGCTGAGCCGGCACGACCGGGTCCGTCCGACGATCCCGCGCTACTCGGGGAGCGCCTGAAGCAGCGCCCTTACCACTCTCGTCGCGTTGTCAGCGGCCAGCCGGAAGAAGATGTCGAGCTGGTTTCCTTCGGCATTTCCGCCGGCGAGGTCGGACAGGCTGCGGACGGCGATGAACGGCACTTCGTTCGCCCAGGCCACGTGCGCCACGGCCGCGCTTTCCATGTCCAGGACGAGGGCCCGGAAGGTATTGAACGTGTAGTCGCGGAATGCGGCATTGTCGATGAAGGCGCCACCGGATACCCCGGCACCGCCAATGACGATCTCAGGCGGGTTCTGCAGGCAGTTGGTTTCCGACGTGCAGTGCTCGAGGGTGACGCTGCCGGCAGCAGCGCGGGCCGCGGCGAGCATGGTCGGATCCGCCGGGAACCAGAACCTCGTCTCCGGTGCCGGCGCTCCTGCCCGTTGCACGGTCACCGATCGAGGAAACATCATTCCGAAATTCCCGAACGGGTATTCGAAGAAGGGAGGCTTCTTCCACCCGTGTTCAGTCTCACGGGCGAAGACGGTTTCCAGGTACTGCCCCCAGCGATCGGCGACCACCACGTCCCCGATGCCCAACTCGGGGGCCACGCCCCCCGCGATGCCCGAAAACACGATGCGCTCGATTGCAAAGTGGTCGAGCGCGAGCTGCGCGGTCATCGCCGCGTTCACCATGCTGATGCCGCTCAGAAACAGGACGACATCGCGTCCCTCGAGCCGGCCGGTGGTGAACTCGACACCGTTCACCATGTAGACCTCTGTGCCCACCAAGTCGTGTTTCAGGATCGTCAGTTCCGGCGCAAAGGCGGAAACCACGGCGATGCGGGGGACATCGTCACGGGCACCGTGCGCCGGCACGGGTACGGCGGTCGCCTCCGCGATCCAGCCGAAGGCGAGCAACGCGGCGGGCAAGGTCCACAGTCTGCAGATGTTCATCGTTGTCCCCGTTCGGCCGTCCGCCCAATCCCCTGAGCCCCCGCCGCAGGCCGCGCCTGCAACGCCCGAGGGTTTCGCGAGGCGAGATCCAGCCTACGCGCGGTGGCCGCTGACCGCGATGCATAACACATGGGATTCTCAGCACGTGTTCCGACACCCCTGGCGGTGTCGAGGCAGGGCCTCCGGATCATCGTGGGACGGGTCCGTCGCAGTGGGGGTGAACTCGGATTTGCCCGGACCGGTGCCTGTGGCGGACTTCCCCCGCATAAGGCGGGGCGGCCTGTTTGGACAGGACTGGCCTCGACAAGCGGATTCCGAATCGGACGGCCTGTCATTCCGAATTGGACGACTATATATTCCGAATTGGACGGAATAACATTCCGAACTGGACGGCCAATTCATGGCAAAAGGGAAGAGCGTTCTGTCGCGTGACGGGTTTGTACAGCGGCACGCTGAACCCAAGGTCATCAGGGCGCTGGCAGACACGCGCGTCACGGCCATTGTCGGTCCGCGCCAATCCGGCAAAACCACGCTGGCTCGTCGAATCGCTGATAGGGACGGACGCTCTTTCATCACCCTGGATGATGCCCAGTACAGACGATTTGCCAACCATGACCCCGACGGCTTCATGCGCGGTCTCGAGTACGCGGTAATCGATGAAGTCCAGCGTGCTCCCGACCTCATTCTCGCCATCAAGAAGGCGGTTGATGAGGACCCCAGGCCGGGGCGTTACCTGATCACCGGATCGGCCGATCTCTTCAGGGGCACGCTTTCCCCCGATTCACTGGCAGGCCGAATCGAGATTGTGCAACTCCTGCCGTTTGCGCAGTCGGAGATCGCCGGCACCCAGGCGATCGATTTTCTCGACCGGGCTTTTGCGGGAGATTTCCCTGGCACTACCACGATCGGACCCACGGAAGACCTGGTGGAGCGCGTCATTTCGGGCGGGTTCCCGGAGGCGCTTTCCCGGAGCAATCCTGGGCGTCGTCGCAGCTGGTTGCTCGCATACGTCCGCTCCCTGGCAGAACGCGATGCGGTGGAGATTGCCGCTGTTGAGAGGCCGGCGATGACCAGCCGGCTGATCGAATCGGCGGCGCCGACCGCGGGGCAGCTGACGAATGCATCGCAGCTGGGGATGCAGCTCGGAGTCGACAGCAAGACCGTTACCCGCTGGATCACGGTGCTCGAGCAGATGTTCCTGGTTCGACGGATCCGGGCGTGGCACCGAAACAACCTGAAGAGGCTGGTCAAGACCCCCAAACTGCAGTTCTTGGATTCGGGTCTGCTGGCAGCGCTGCAGCGAGCAGACGCGGCGCGTCTCGCATCGGATCGACAGGCCTTGGGCCCGCTTCTCGAATGCTTCGTGCATGCGGAACTGGCCAAGGTCGCAACGCTAACCGACACCCCGACGTCCCTTTACCACTTCCGGGACAAGGATCAGATGGAAGTCGATTTTGTGGCGGAACGACCGACCGGTGACATTGTCGGCATCGAGGTGAAGGCTGCTGCAACCGTGCGTCCCAGAGATTTCCGGGGGCTTGCCCGACTGGAAAAGCTCGCCGGGCAACAATTTACCTGCGGCATCCTCCTGCACGACGGTGACCGCGTTCAACGCGTATCCGCCAGAATGTTCGCGATGCCGGTCGGGATGTTGTGGCGCCCCCGGTCACGCTGAGCCGTCTCATCGACCTGCCGGTTCGGGACACGTCGGATCAGCGGAGAGGGGAGAGGTTGGCGAGGAACTGCCGCGCGCTGGCATCCCATCCGCGCCCTTCGGCGAAACGCCGGCAGGCGACGCGGTCCAGTTTGAGGGCCGCGTGTGCGGCCCTGCCTAGGTCGTGGTCGAGAACGGCGACCTCGGGGGCATCGCCGACCACGTCGAGGGGTCCCGGCTCCGGATAGGCCGCGACGGGTACGCCGCAGGCAAGCGCTTCCAGCATCACGTTGCCGAACGTGTCGGTGCGGCTCGGAAAGACGAATACGTCGGCTTGCGCGAATGTGCGGACGAGGTCGTCTCCGGTTCGGGTGCCCGGGAACTCGACGTCGGGAAAGCGGCGTTGGAGGGACTCCCTCGCCGGTCCGTCGCCCACCACCATCTTCCGTCCCGGCAGCTTCAGCTCGAGAAACGCCTCAAGGTTCTTCTCGACGGCGACCCGTCCGACCGTCAGCCATAGCGGGCTGTCGGGCACACGATCCATACGCCTGGGGCGAAACAGCGACGTATCGACACCGCGACTCCAAAGCCGGACCTGCCCGAATCGCCGCTGCTCGAGTTCGGCGACCAGTCTCGGCGTCGCGGCCATCACGGTAGCGGCCCGCCGATGAAACCGCCGCAGGACGGCGTAACCAAATGCCTCCGGCAGGCCGGTCCGCGCCTTGAGGTATTCGGGAAAGCGGGTGTGAAACGAGGTGGTGAAGGGTGTGGACAAACGGCGACACGACCGGCGCGCCGCCCAGCCCAGGGGTCCTTCGGTCGCAATGTGGACGGCTTCCGGCCGGAAGGCTTCGATGGTGCCGCGCACGCGCCACGGGTCGAGGGCAATCCGGATCTCCCGGTAGGTCGGGAGCGGCGCCGTCCGGAAACCGTCCGGTCCGATGATCCGGACCGTGTGTCCGAGCGCCCGGAGTTCCGGCTCGAGCGCGGTGAACGTGCGGACCACCCCGTTGATCTGCGGGTGCCAGGCATCCGAGACGATCAGGATGCGCATGACGCGTCAGGACGCCGTCGCCAGCTCCGAGGCCCGGCGCTTAAAGCGGCTCAGCGTGCCGCCCTGGAGGATTTCCAGCTGGCCGTCGAAGTGCTCGACGAGCGCGGTGCAGCTCTCGGTCCAGTCACCGTCGTTGCAATAGAGGATGTCGCCGATGGTGCGCATCTTTGCATGGTGAATGTGGCCACAGATCACGCCGTTGACCCCCCGTTGACGTGCCTCCTGGGCAAGCGCGTTCTCGAAATCCGCGATGAACTGCACCGCGTTCTTGACCCGGTGCTTCAGGAACCCCGACAGCGATCAGTACGGAAGCCCGCTGACCCGCCGGGGGAAACCGACGATGTTCATGTCCGGAACGCACCCCGCCAACAGTGGCGGCGGTCGACCGACCCGCCGCCATTATCCAACTAGCGGCAATTGGAGCAGGTGACGTGATGCGTGCCGGAGTCCATTCCGTGAAGAGTTTTTGACAATTGGCGGGCGCGCGTCGGGGGAGGGCCTACTCGTCAGCCACCTTTACGACCAGCTTGCCGAAGTTCCTGCCCTGCAGCAGCCCCATGAACGCTTCCGGCGCCCGTTCGAGCCCTTCGACGACGTCCTCCCGATAGCGCAGCTTGCCTTCCTTGATCCAGCGCGCCATGCGGCGAAGGGCGATGGGGTATTTCTGCGTGAAGCGGAACACGAGAAAACCTTCCACGCTGGCCTGATTGATCAGGACATGCCGCAACGACCGCGGCCCCATGGCTTCCTCCGTGTTGTTGTACTGGGAGATCTGGCCGCAGATGGCGACCCGCCCCCACTGCGCGAGATTCGCAAAGGCCGCGTCGGTGACAGGACCGCCCACGTTGTCAAAGTAGACGTCCACGCCGTCCGGGCAGGCTTCTCGAACCGCCGCGTTGAGGTCACCTGCCGCCCGGTAATTGATGCCGGCGTCGAAGCCGAGTTCCTTGGTGATGTAGTTCACCTTGTCGTCGGAACCGGCGGTGCCGACGACTCGGCAGCCGCCGATCTTGGCGATCTGCCCGACCGCCGCCCCCACGGCGCCGGACGCCGCGGACACCAAGACCGTGTCACCGGGAACCGGGCGTCCGACCTCGAGCAGGCCGAAGTAGGCGGTCATCCCCGGCATGCCGAGGATCCCGACCGACGTCGAGATGGGCGCGAGCGAAGGATCGACCTTGCGAATCTGGGCCGACGTCGCGATCGCGTAGTCCTGCCAGCCGAGCGCAAATCCTTGGACGATGTCTCCTTCCTGGAAGGCCGGATCCTGACTCTTCTCGACGCGTCCGCAGACACCCCCCGTCATGACCCCGCCGACCGGGTTAGGCGCGGCGTACGACTTGCCGGCACTCATCCGCCCGCGCATGTAGGGGTCGAGCGACAGCCAGAGCGCGCGGACTAGGACTTCCCCGTGCCGGGGCTCGGGGACCGGTTCCTCTTCAAGGCGGAAGTTCTCGGCGGTGGGCATTCCCACGGGACGGGAGGCAAGGACGATCCGGCGATTGACGGCCATGGCAGGTTCCTGGACTAGGTGGCGAGAAGGCGCCGCGTTGGGCGGCGTGAGAAGTAGAGGGTTTTACCCGATCAGGCCGGTGACGGGCGATGACGGGTCACCGACGAACTTACGCGGAATGCGGCCTGCGAGATAGGCGTCGCGGCCGGCGCTCACAGCCGCGCGCATCGCCCGGGCCATCCGCACCGGGTCCTCCGCGCCGGCGATCGCCGTGTTCATCAGGACGGCGTCGCAACCAAGCTCCATGGCGAGCGTCGCGTCCGAGGCGGTTCCTACCCCGGCGTCGACGATGACCGGGATTTGCAGGCGCTCCACGATGAAGCGGATGTTGAGCGGATTCTGGATTCCGAGCCCCGAGCCGATCGGCGCGCCAAGCGGCATCACCGCGGCCGCCCCCAGATCCTCCAGGCGTCGCGCCAGCAGCGGATCGTCGGTGCAGTACACCATCACCTCGAACCCCTCGCGGACCAGGATCTCGGTCACGCGGAGCGTCTCAGGCATGTCCGGATACAGTGTGTCTGGGTCGCCCAGCATCTCCAGCTTCACCAGCGTCCAGCCCCCGACCTCGCGCGCGAGGCGCAGGGTGCGCAGTGCATCCTCCGCCGTGTAGCAGCCGGCCGTGTTCGGCAGGTAGGTGTACGCCTTGGGATCAATCGCGTCGGTCAGCCGTTCGGCGTTGGGGTCGTCGAGGTTCACGCGGCGCACGGCGACGGTGATGATCTCGGCGCCGGAGGCCTCCAGCGCCGCGCGGTTCTGGGCGTAGGTCGCGAACTTGCCGGTGCCGATGATCAGGCGCGAACGGAAGCGCCGGCCTGCGACTTCCCAACGGTCATCGTCACCGCCGCCCACCAGTTGGACGATTTCGATGGAGTCGCCGCTCCTGAGCTTCAGAGTCGCGAATTCGGCGCGCCGCACGATCTCGCGGTTCCGCTCAACCGCGATCTTCCTGGAATCCAGCCCCAGGTCCCGCAGAAGATCATCAAGCAATAGATCGGGGGCGACGGTACGCTCCGTACCGTTGACCGAAATCTCCACCGAATGCTACCCCGCGCGCGTTTGCCGTTCCTCGGAATCTCAAGGCATTGCCGTGCCGTTACTGTAGATTCCTTTCATGGCACAGGCTACTACCGTGTTCGTGCTGAACGGCCCGAACCTGAATCTCCTCGGAACGCGTGAGCCCGGCATCTACGGCCGCGAGACCCTGGTCGACGTGGAGGCACTGTGCCGCAGGACGGCGGACCCGCTCGGGATTCGGATCGACTTCCGGCAGACCAACCACGAGGGCGTACTGGTCGACTGGATTCAGGAAGCGGCAGCCGAAGCAGGCGGAATCGTGCTCAATGCCGCCGCCTACACCCACACCTCCGTGGCGCTGCTCGACGCGTTGCGGGCGTTCGATGGGCCGGTGATCGAGGTGCACGTTTCGAATGTGTACGCGCGCGAACCCTTCCGCCACCATTCCTATGTCTCGGCCCGGGCGGACGGGGTTTTGTGCGGGGTCGGCGTGGCCGGTTACGCTCTCGCGCTTGAGGCCATCGCGCCCATGCTGGATGCCCCGCCGGCTGGCGAGACCACCCGGCAGTGAAACGAGGGACGGCAAGGCTGGCATGCCCAATTTCCCGGTAGACGAACCGTTTCTCCGTCGGTTGGCGGAGTTGATGAACGAGACCGACCTTGCCGAGCTCGAGCTGACGTTCGGGCGCCGCTCCATCCGGCTGGCCAGGGGGGCGCTGCCGCCGGCGCCTGTCAACCGCCCGCCCGATCCCGATCCGGTGCCGGCCGAACCTGCAGCACCTGAGCCGGCGCCCTCGGCACCGGATCCCGACCGTCCCGAAGAGTTCGCGAACCACCTGGGGGCGGTCACGTCGCCGATGGTGGGCACGCTGTACGTGGCGGCTGCGCAAGGGGCGGAGCCCTTCATCAAGGTAGGTGATGAGGTTGGCGAAGGGGACCAGCTTTTCATCATCGAAGCCATGAAGACGATGAATGCGGTGCTGGCGCACCGCGGCGGGACCGTGGCGCAGATCTTTGTCGAGGATGCCACGCCGGTCGAGTTCGGCGCTCTGCTGGCGATTATCGAGTAGGCATCCGATGTTCAGGAAGGTGCTCATCGCCAATCGGGGCGAGGCAGCGCTCCGCATCCTCCGAGCCTGCCACGACCTTGAGGTCCGGACCGTCGCCATCCATTCGACCGCCGACGCCGATGCCATGCATGTCCGGCTGGCCGACGAATCGGTGTGCATCGGCCCGGCCGACGTGCAGTCGAGCTATCTGAACGTGCCCGCCATCATCACGGCGGCCCACGTCAGCGGCGTCGATGCCCTGCATCCGGGCTACGGCTTTCTTTCCGAGAATGCCGATTTTGCCCAGATCGTCGCCCTCCATGACATCACGTTCATCGGCCCGAAGGCGGAACACATTTCGGTCATGGGGGACAAGGTGGAGGCCCGCCGGCGCATGCGCGCCCTTGGTGTGCCGGTGGTCCCGGGCGCCGAGGGCGCGCTGTCCTCCCTGGAGGAACTTCGAGCCGTGGCCGGAGAGATCGGGTTCCCGCTGATCGTGAAGGCGGCGGCGGGCGGCGGCGGGCGGGGCATGAAGGTGGTCGAGACGGAGACCGAACTGGAAGGCGCCTGGCAACTGGCGCGGGCCGAGGCGCTGGCGGGATTCGGCGACGATACCGTGTACGCCGAGCGTTACTTGGCAACGCCCCGGCACGTCGAGTTCCAGATCCTCGCCGACGCACACGGCAACGTGATGCAGCTGGGCGAGCGCGACTGCTCGGTCCAGCGGCGCCATCAGAAGATGGTGGAGGAAGCGCCGTCGCCGGCGATCGATGCCGATGCGCGGCGGCGGGTCGGCGACACGATCGTGGCGGCGGTGCGGGAACTCGGGTACCTCGGACTGGGTACCGTGGAAATGCTCTACGACGACGGCGAGTTCTATTTCATCGAAATGAACACCCGCCTGCAGGTGGAGCATCCTGTGACCGAGATGGTGACCGGAATCGACCTGGTATGCGAACAGCTGCGTGTCGCGGCCGGCGAGCCGGTGAGCTTCGAGCCCGACGCGTTCACCGTGACGGGTCACGCCATCGAGTGCCGGATCACCGCCGAGGATCCGGAGACGCTGACGCCGCAGCCCGGCCGGGCGGACGTCTACCATGCGCCGTCCGGGCCCGGGGTCAGGGTCGATTCGGCGATGTTCGGCGGGAGCGAGGTGTCGCCGCACTATGACAGCCTGATCGCCAAGCTCATCGTGCACGGCCGTGACCGCGACGAGGCGCTCCGCCGGCTGCGGCGCGCGCTCCGCGAGTACGCGATCGACGGACTGGCCAACACCATCCCGCTGCACCAGCGCATCCTCGAACACCCCGATTTCGTGGCCGGGGAATACGACGTTCACTGGCTGGAACGAGAGTTCATGGGCCGGGAGAATCCGTGACGGAGGCCGCCGTCCTGCCAGTAGCGGGGGTGCTCGAAGCGTATCGGCAGGGCTGGTTTCCCATGGCGCAGAGCCGCGGCGACCAGAAGGTCTACTGGATCAATCCGGACGTTCGGGGGGTGCTGCCGCTGGCGCGTTTTCACGTGCCGCGCCGACTGGCGCGCACGCTCCGGCAGCGCTCGTTCGGGCTCACGGTCGACCAGGCGTTTCCGGCGGTGATCGGCGCCTGCGGCCGGTGCGATCCGGACGGGGACCGCTCGGAGACGTGGATCAATCCGGCGATCCGCACCGTGTTTCTGCAGCTGTACGAGGACGGCCACGCCCACTCGGTGGAGTGCTGGCGGGACGGTGAGCTGGTTGGCGGCCTCTACGGACTTGCCGTCAACGGCGCCTTCTTCGGTGAAAGCATGTTTTCGGTCGTTCGTGACGCCAGCAAGGTTGCGCTTGTGCACCTCGTGGACCGGCTCCGCGCCGGCGGGTTCGTGCTGCTCGACGCACAGTTCGAGAACGATCACCTAGACCAGTTCGGTCAGGAACGCCTGTCACGTGCCGCGTTTCGTCGGCACCTGGAGGTCGCAGTGACTCATGATGCCGACTTTTTCCGGATCGGTGGCGCCGGGCAAGTGCCGGACCACCTGTATCCGGATTCGGTTCGCCTGCCCATGGCCATCGGCGGGTCATGTCCGGCCAGGCCGAGGCACGCGGAAACGGTGCCTTCCGTCTAGATGCCGGTGGCGGTCAGCGCGGGCTTTCGTCCGCGACCCCGGGTTCGACGGGTCGTGTCGGCGGCTCCGCCCGGGGCTCAGGTCCCGGGGTTCCCCCCAGCCGGCAATCCAGCACCCAGACGTCGTGCGTCGGGTATTCGAGGGCCGACAGGCCGGGACTGGAGGCGAACATCCACCCCCTGAAGATCTCGGCGCCCGCGAAGCGGCTGGCCGGGTCTAGCTCCGTGATCACGAGAAACGCGGCACTCTCGGGCACGTCCTCGGGCGGTGGTTCCCAGCAGCGGGTCGGCACGATCTCCAGCGGCCCCACCCGGGTCGTGGTGTGTAGCGGCGCCTCGATGGCGTACGCGCGGGCCGGCCCCTTCTCCAGGACCCGCAGAACCACTACGGGTCCTTCGGCCACGGCGGCATTCAGTCCGAAAACGGCTCCGGCAAGTCCTGCACAGAGCGCGCCAAGACAGCGCGCACCTGCTCGGGGTCGGCGCCCATCAGCACCCCGTCTTCGAGCGCATCCCGCGCGAGATCCCGGATCTCGCGGATGTTCTCGTTGAGCACCTTGATCTTTTCCGTGCAGGACAATGGCGTCTGGTCTGGTGCAAGCCATTGCTCGGGAATGAACTCCGAAGATGCAGTCACGGGGCGTCCGTGCGGGTCACTGGTTGCCGAAGAGCTTCGAGATGGCGCGCAGGAAATCAACTGCGGATTCGGTGTTCTCGATGGTGTCGCCGGGTGCCAGCATGGTGTCTTCGGCACCCGGGCTCACGCGGAGGTGGGCGCCCCCCATCAGTCCGTCGCTGGCTACCGAAACATAGGAATCGCTCGGCAGCTGGACCGCGGGTTCCAGCATCAGGGTGACCACCGCCTCGTAGGTGTCCGGATCGATGGCCTGGCTGACGACCGTCCCGACGGTGATGCCACTGACGCGAACGGGAGCGCCCACGGTGAGGCCCCCGACCGACGCAAAGCGGGCCGAGAGCTCGTAGCCGCCGCTGGTCTGCAGCGCGGTACGCTCGTGGGCATAGACCAGGAAGAACGCCGCTGCCACCAGGACCACGGCACCGAGGAGCGTTTCAAGAGCGTTTCGGGACAGGGGGAGTCTCCTCGTCAAGTGCGGGCGTCCACGGCTGGTACGGACGCGGCGACGGGGGAGTGGTGCCGAGCAGCGAACCTGGCGGGCGGTGGGCCTCCGCCGTTCCGGTCAGATTCGGGCGGTGCGGTCGCTGCCAGGGATAGGGGGCGGGCGCGCCTTCGATGGGCGGCTGGTCGGTCGTGTGCGTGAGCCACGCCTGCCAGAGCGGTGGTACGGCGGACCCTTCGGCGGGTCCTCGGTAGAGCACCCAGCGCCGTTCCCGATCACCAACCAGCGGGCGCCCCCGGTAGTACCGATTGCCGAATTCGTCGACGCCGACCCTGGTGCCAAAGAGCTGGACGGTGAGCCAGATTGCCGGACTGTTGGACACGTTTGCTACTTGCTCGTTCCATGCCCGGAGACGGGTCGCACGTCACCCCTCCGGAAGCACACGAGGTCCCTAAATTGCCGCCGTTCGCCAAGTGTGGCAGGAATCGACGGGAACCGCACGCCCTAAATGTATCGTGCCGCCCGTTTCTTGCCGAGTTCAGGAATTCCAGATGACCGGTCCATTGATGCCCAAGGCGACGGCCCTCTGGCTGATCGACCACACGACGCTGACCTTTGAACAGATCGCGCAGTTTTGCCAATTGCACGTGCTCGAGGTGCAGGGAATCGCCGATGGGGATGTGGCCGCCGGCGTGGCAGCCCGGAATCCGGTGGTCAGCGGCGAGGTGGAGCAGGCGGAGATCGATCGCTGTCAGCAGGATCCCTCAGCCCATCTGACAACCAATCCGAACCTGAACGTGGATGACGAGGCCCGCCGCACGGGACCGCGCTACACGCCGGTAGCCCGTCGTCAGGATCGTCCGGATGCGGTGGCTTGGCTGCTCCGGCAACATCCGGAATTGAGCGACTTCCAGATCGGCCGGCTGGTAGGGACCACCAAGGGGACCATCGACAAGATCCGGAACCGGGAACACTGGAATTCGCCCAACATCACGCCCCGTGATCCGGTGTTGCTGGACTTGTGCAGCCGGGCCGAATTGGTGGAGGCGGTCGAGAAAGCACGCAAGTCGAAACGCTGGCTCGACCGGGAGCGGGCACGAGAGGAAGAGGAACAGCGAAAGGCGGCCGAGGACACGGCCGAGCCCATGCTCTTACGGTCGCTGGCCGAGCGGCAGGCCGAGCCTTCCGAGTAGGAGCTGTCCCGCGTCCCGTGGGAGTAAGCTGCGCTGACGCCTGCGCCTACATCCGGGTGACGTGCCTTCGGCGAATTTCCCCATGCCGTCGATGCCGGACGGATCGACGCCGTCTACTGTCGCCATCCCGCGGGTATCCGAGCGATCCAATGTCGGCCCAAGCGCGCCCGCTCGGGCCTTCAGACACCGGACCAACGTCCCAGTAGTGACGATCACGCCGCCGGTTGACAGGTCAATCCGTATCAGTGGATCGACTTGATGGCGGCTGCGGACAAGGCGCGAAAGTCCGAACGGTGGCAGGAAGCGCAGGACTTTTCCGAAGAGACAAGTCTCTCGGCGACGGCACCGTTGGGTGCTCTGGAACGGGGCAGGCGCGCGTGCCCTGCCCCGTTCGGAATCAATGGTTACTGGGAAACGAACGCCGCCATTTCCTTGGCGCCAGCCTCGTAGATACCGTTCAGTGTGGCGGCAAGATCGTCTGCCGCGGCCATGTCGGGCATGGCAGCGCGATCGAACACGCCCGTCCAGCTCACGATGCTCGTTCCTGCTTCTGCGCCGGCTCTCACCATGAAGGTGCCATGGTACTGGATACCGGCAAGAAAACCGGCGGTCATCGCATAGGTGTAATGCATCGGCCCATTGGCGACCATCGGTTCCTCCACCACTTCGCCGTTGGCCAGTTCAAGGCGTCGGACGGAGCCCATGCCGCCGTCGCCGGCAATGATCTCGCAGCTCACGACGAGGCTAAGGAAGTCCGCGAGGTTGCAGAAGCCGCCAACGCTGGCCCATGCGTCCGCCGGCGCAACCTGCACCGTCTCTTCGCTGTGAATGACCTCGATGTCGGCGGCGAGTGCCGGGCTCAGGCTGGCAACAAACATGACGGCGGCAAAGAGTGCGGCAGCGGCACCGCGGACCAGATGGTTCATGAGAAGTGCTCCTTGGCGAGGGACGGCCCCAGGCTGTGGAAAGGGGGCGACGGATTCGCGTGATTGGACTGCACGGATATCGTGCGACGCCACGATAGCATGACCGAACAAATGCCCGCGAATCTCCTTGGTGACGCTGGGGAAGCATCCGATGCGCGGTCTCAGCGTTCCTGCCGGTCCCCCGCAGGTTCCTCCGCATCGCCGCTGTCGCATGGTGTCCGGCCGAGAGGCTGGCGGCAATGGTGGTGCTTTGGTACGGCGGCAACGCGGTCGATGCTGCCGTTGCCGGCGCCGCGATCCTCGCGGTTGTGTAGCGCCATTCGACGGACATTGGCGGGAGAGTCTTCTGTCTCTACGCGCCCGGCGCGTCGCGTTGGCCGAAGCCCTCCAGACGGCGGTCAACCCGCTGGACGGCGGAGCCAGACGCCTGGCGGCGGCCGATCCTGGTTCCGCTGGTCCGTGCCGAACCGCCGGCCAGCTGGCTCCGGGGCTTGGCGCGCGGGCGAACGGGAGCACCGTATGCCGCGTGACAATGGCCCGTATGTCCCGGAGATCCGTCACCGATTGGAATTATCCGGTCCCGCTGGGGATGCCGGGGTCGGCCGTCCGCCGCGCCCGCGAACCGCAGGCTTTGACTCGCACAGGCGATCGTGGCAAAGGGGCGTCCCCTCCGCACCGATTTCCACGAAGGACTTGTATCGTGCCGGAACTCGATCTTGGAGAGAAACGCGCATGCAGCGACTGCGGCATTCTCTTCTTCGACCTCAACAAGTCACCGCCCAAGTGCCCGAAATGCGGAAACGAGGTCCGAATCATGCAGCAGAGGACGGCGGCGGCCGTGCAAAAGACCGACGTCGCCAGTGATGACGTCGTGGACGACGCTACCGACGAGACCAAGCAAGAGGAAGATGAGTTCGAAGACGACACCGATAGCGTGACGCTCGGACCCTCTCCAAAGCCGACCATCGAGGACGAAGCACTGGAGGACGAATAGCGCCGACAGGTTGCACGCCTGCATTCGTTTGCACACAATCCAGCCAACCCGCCGGAGGATCGGGGCCGTAGCTCAGTTGGGAGAGCGCGTGAATGGCATTCACGAGGTCAGGGGTTCGACCCCCCTCGGCTCCACCATCCGGAATCGAGATTGTTCGCATGAGTTGATCGAAACGATCATTTCATGGTTAACCTAGAGTTTGGGCACAACTAATGGTTAACGGCGGCAAGCTGTGAAACACACCGAAATTTTTCATAAAGTGCAAACTTGAAGTTTCCACGAATCCGACCACGTCATTCGACATCTCCAACGCGCACGCTGACTGGACTGGCGCGGTTCGCATGACCGAATTCCGCCTAGTGCTCGAGACCTACGCCAACGCTGTCCGCAGCGGCTGGCCGGCCGCCGACTTGGAACGAGCGATCCTGCATGACCTTCCACGCCGGTTCCACGGCCTGCCGGCCGAGGCCCAGGCTGGCGTCCTCGCAACGGCTCCGTCGCTGACCCACACCCGCTGGGATGCGCTGATCGCGGCCATGATCGAGCACGTCGCCCGGCTGCATCGCCACGACCTGCCGGCCTGGATCGACGAACCCGAGCGTTTCCTGGACCGTACCTGGGTACTCCCCGACATCCCGTTCATGCGGCGGAACGCGATCCTGTACGCACCGGCTGCCTTCATCCGCCACGGGGCGCTGCCGGACCCGCGCGACTTGGATGCCCGCGGTGGAGAGCGCCATGCCTGGGTCCCGTAATCCGCCCGGCGCGCTTGACCGCGACACCCTGCTCCAGCTCTTCGAGGAACTTGCGGATGCACTCGCGCAAGCGCGGGTCCGCGCCTGCATCTACATCATCGATGGGGCAGCGATGACCATGGCCTACCAGCGCGACCGCACCACGCAGGACGTCGACGCCCGGATCGACGACGGCCACCAGGCCGTGCTGACGGCGGTCAGCACCATTGCCCGACGGCACGGACTGCCGACCACTTGGCTGAACGAACAGGCCACCGCCTACCTTCCGGCGGCGCCCGACCAACGGGTTCCGGTCGTGTTCGACTCGCCGCACCTGATCATCACCGGTGCCTCGGCCGAACACCTGCTGGCCATGAAGCTGGAGGCCGCGCGGCGCACCGATCAGGCCGACATCGCCACGCTGCTCCGGACCCTTGACATCCAGGACGCGAACGCCGCCATGGCGATCCATGCTGATCTGTTCCCGCATTCGGAGCAGGCAGGCCGAGCCCGCAAGATCCTCGACACCATGTTGGCGGAACCGGGCCGGTGCTGACCCGTGCGCCTGAGAGCAGCAGTCTGAAATACACTGGCGTTTTCCGCACGTCGGTTCGGCCGCGCCCTGCAAACTTCCGATTTCTGGACGGCGAAGTTGAAGGTGCGTTTCAGACAGGGCGCCTGCTCATAAGCTGAAGATCCCGGAACTTGAGCCGGTCCCTCAGCAAGCCTTGAGCCGCACACTCGATTTCATGGGCGAACAGATAAGGATCACGCAGGGCGTGCTTGCCATCCTCGTGTTGGCCAGCGTCTGCGAACAGCCTGGCTAGCCGCACCACTCCACGAGCAACAGGTACAAGCCAATGCGGTATTAGTGACCGCCCTCGAATAGATACGCGAGGAGACCGAACGGACGGCCGACAGCGTTGAGCGCGCGCATCGAGCGTGCCAGCGGACAGCCGGAGACTGGTTCTGGCCGGGGCAGTCATTGAGAGAAACTTGTGCAGATTCCAGTTCGGCCAAAGACCCGATTCAAGGTTTGGCGGCACCGGATTCCGGCGGGTGCCGAGGACCTCAAGGGAGGCGCTTACACCATGCACGGGAAGCGGATAGTGCTGCTCAACAGCTTTCCCGCAGAGAAACGATACGTAGTTATTGTCTGCATACGCGATGGGAAGACGCTCCACCTTGCGATTGATGCGACCATCTACACGGCCATGATCGGGTGCTCGGGGCGACGGCTACGCGGGGCGGGCTGTCGCTCGAGAAGCGACGACGGGGCTACATGCCTGCCAGCATCCCGCCGATGCAGATGTCGCGGCTCTCTTCGTAGACAGCGAGCCTCTCCGCGCGGGGTCGGCCAGTGACGGACGGCGCGAAGAACGCGGAGTCCGGTGGAAACGTTGGGACAAGATGAACAGGAGCAAAACGCTCAGGGCGGCGCGGCGCAGACAGCGGAGCGATGCGGCCGTCCGCAGAGGCCGGTTTCGGTCCTAACGGCCGAGGACGGTGTCGATGCCCGCGAGCAGCAGACCGAGCTTGGCCGACGAAATCCGGCCCGTGCGTTCTTCGAGGAGCGACCGGTCGAGCGCGACGATCTGTGTCGCGTTCGCGACGGAATCTTTCGGCAGCCCCGTCATCGCGGCGGTCAACCGCACGTTGCCCGGCGCGTCCTCCCACCGAAGGTTGCTCGTGAGCGGGATGCACACCGCCGTGGCCAGCCGGCTCCGGTTCAGCGCATCGCCCTGGACGACGACGACCGGCCGGCGGAAGCCCGACCCCGACCTCGTCGGCTCGGGTAACTCGGCCCAGCACACATCGCCCTGGGTGATCACCATTCGGTGTCGGTGAGCACCCGCCTGCCGGCGGCAGCGAGGAAGGCGTCATCGTTCCCTCCGACCTGGCCGCATACCCGGTTCATCGCGTCGGTGACCTCGTCTTGCGCATGGCGCGCGAGATATTCGTCGAGCGCCGCCGCGTAGACTTCGCTTCGGGACCGGCGTCCCTGCGAGGCCAGTCGTTCGGCGCGAGCGAAAATGTCGTCGGGGATGGACACGGCTGTTTTCATACCCGCAGTATAACCACCTCCCATGGCGGACGGTCAAGGTCGAGGGGTTCTGGACTAGGTTCAGCGCGCCCACGCAACTTCCAGGCGTCGTCGGCGACCAGATCCGCACGGTCGTGGCCCGGCCGGCGCAGGGACACGACATGTCAGTAACGTCATACTCGGGCGCCGGCACACTGCCGGCAAGCGCTGGACGGTCGAGATTGCCGAGGAGTTCGAGCCTGAGTTATTCGCGGTGCAGCAATTGGCTTGCGGGTCTTGACGAAGGCATAGGACAGACGAAGTTGGAGTGGCCTCCGGCGGCGGCGTCGAAGTCGGCGCGCCATTCGGGGTCGATCATGGCCTTACCGGACAAAGTCGCTCTCGGGGCGTGGGCGGCAGAACATGCGGAGGACGGTGCCGGGCCGGACATGATACCCGCGGGGCGTGCCAGTTTTTCTCGGCGACAGCCGTCGGAACGCGGTCAGGCGGCTCTGCATGGCAAGCAACCTGGTGGTCCCCGCGGGCGCGGTTGCCGGGCGGGCCGCTGAACTCTCAGAAGTGCAAACGGCCAAGACCCCACAAGGGACAAACAGCGACAACTTACGTGGTGTTTGACTGGAGGCGCGACCACGGGCGGCGGTCGGTGGGCGACACTAATGTCGGTGTCTCACGATTGAAACAGCACGCAAGACGGAGTGGGGGCCGCTACTCCAGCGGCTGGACGATCGTGAACGCCCCCCGGATGTCTCCTGCCGCGAAGCCGCGCGCCTGATCGACCGGATACAAGGCGTCAAGCTGGGCAATGATCTCCGGCGCAATACTGCTGCCATGGCATGTCGTACAGACCTCTTGCGTGATGATGGCCTTCATATACCGGAAGTTGCGATGACCGTCGCCAGCCACGATTTCGGCGTGGTCCAGCGTCTTCGGGTCGGCCCCGGCCGCCTTGCGGGCTTCGAAGTCCTGAAGGACGGCCATTTCCCACGCATCGGGTGCATTGTCGGGGTTCCTGAGCTTCAGGCTGGTCCGTCCGACGCGCCATCCGCGGGCCGAGGATTCCGCTTGTGCAATGCCGGGCGCGGCCAAATTGCACACTTCGATTGCGGCCACCGGCCCGCCGTCGGCCATGGCCAGTGACAGCTGTTCCTTCAGCGCACCCACAAACGACTTGATCACATCCCGGCTGGCCGCCGTGCGTGCGGCCACGTCGTCATCGGCGAACGCAGGGTTGAGGACGACAAGAAGACCAAGGACGGCCAGAAACACTCGCATAAGCGACCTTCGACGGTGGTTCGCGATCCAGCTTATCAAAATCGCGGCTCACGGACGTCCGTCCCGGCAACGCACTGGATCGGCGCGACTCGTCGGCCGGCCGCGAATCGCTTGCCGGTGGTCGCAGCATGTTGCCGTGCAGCAGGCCAGGGCGGGTTCGCAAACGGCACCGGGCCCGGTTCGGCAACGAAGCCGAATGGCCGGGACGGACGTCGGGGAACGAGCGGCCCGGGCCGGCTCAGAGGATCTGAGCCATGCAATTACTGCATACCATGGTCGCAAAAGTTCGCACGGATATTTCTGAAATCTGCTGAGTTTTGGGCATTGCTCATCATGCAGAAATTGCATGACTTCCTTGACTCCTTTTCGATGCAGGTGGAGCGTGTATGGCTTGGAAAAGGCCTGCACCTGACCGATCCGGCAACGGGGCATGGCCTCGGACGGAATTGATCCGTGAAGACAAGCACGATCGTGGCATTGCTGATGGCCGTCGTCATCGTGGCGGGGCTCGGGGTTTGGGGCACCGTTTGGTGGCAGGAGCGCCGCCATTTCGAGGTCACCGACAACGCCTACGTGCGCGGCAGCATCACGATGATTGCTTCCCGCATCAGCGGCTATGTCACCGAAGTACCTCCGCCGACGCACACGCATGTCCATCCCGGCGACGTGCTGGCGGTGTTCGAAACCGAGCCCCTGGAAGCGGTTGTGGACGAGCGGCGAGCGAGTGTCGAGGTGGCCTCGGCAGCCATGTCCGCTGCCCTCGCCGAGGTGGAAGCCGCCAACGCCGCAGGTGCCGCCGTGGCCGGCCACCGGGTTACGACCGAAGCCCGCAAGGTGGCGAAGCAGGTTGAAGTGCGCAGCGCTGAGGCCCGGGCGGCTTCGCTGGAGGCCGAGCGCGACCACGCAGCCATGGACGCCGAGCGGGCGGAGACCTTGTACGACGCGCGTTCAATCAGCCGCAGCGGTCTGGATGACGCCAGGACCCGGCTGGTGCGCGCCGAACACGATCTCCAGGCCGCCATCGCTGACGCCGCCAAGCTCCGCAGCGAGCTTCTGGTGCTCGATGCCGAGATCGCCGAGCTGGACGCGGAGGCCACGGAACGCGAAGCCAACCTGAGCCGGGCGAACGCCCGCCACCAGAGTGCCGCCGCCGCACTCGAAAGCGCGAAGGCCAAGCTGGAGGCGGCGGAACTGGACTTGGCGTCGACCGAAGTGCGCGCGCCGATCGAGGGTTTCATCGCCAACCAGACGGTTGAGCCGGGCTTCTACATCGAGGAAGGCTGGCCGATGATGGCAGTGGTGCCGCTGCACAGCATCTGGGTTACGGCCAATTTCAAGGAAACGCAGCTGGAACGGCTGCGCGTCGGGCAGGAAGTGCGAATCGAGGTCGATGCGTTCCCGGACCATCCGATCACCGGCCACATCCTGAGTTTCGCGCCGGCAAGTGCCGCGTCGTTCTCGCTGCTGCCGCCGCAAAACGCATCCGGCAACTTCGTGAAGGTCGTGCAGCGAGTGCCTGTCAAGATCCGGTTCCAGACGCCGGAAGCCCTCACCAACCGGATCGTGCCCGGCATGTCGGTCGTGGTCGCGGTTGACACTCGTACGGCGCCGCAGGGTGCAGCCCTAGCGGAGCGCACACCGTAAGCACGCCCTCCGTCCTGCCGCCAGCAATCGATGTCGGCGGACTGACACCATCCGGCCGTCTCGCCTTCTGGGCGATGACCGGCGGGATGTTCCTGAACCTGATGGGGGTTCAGAATCTGGCCATCGCGTTCCGGCACATCCAGTCGGGTCTGGGGGCCGGACCGGACGAGGTCAGCTGGATCATCACGTCGTTCCTGATCGCGGAAGTCGTGATGCTCGCGATGTCCGGGTGGCTGCTGCGGGTGCTGTCGATCCGCTGGATGTTCACGATGTGCGCGGGCGGGTTCACCGTCGGGTCGGTCCTCTGTGCGCTCGCTTGGGACATCAATTCCGCCGTAGCCTTCCGCGCCGTTCAGGGGCTGTTCGGCGGCGGCATCATGCCGTGCGTCTTTTCGGTGATGTTCACGCATTACCGACCGGAGGCCCGCGATCGCGTGAGCATGCTGGTCGGGCTCTTCGCGACCGCCGCCAGCGCGCTCGGCCCCATCCTCGGCGGCTTCATCGCCGAGTCCCTGTCGTGGCGCTGGATCTTTCTGTCCAACGTGCCGTTCGGCATCGTCGTGACCCTGCTCGGCGCGTCGCTCGGCCGATACGACTCGCCGGAGACGGGCCTCTGGAAACGGGCGGACCTGCCAGGGATCGTGCTCGCGATCCTGGTCCTGGGCCCGGGCCTGGTCGTGCTGGAAGAGGGTCGCCGCGCCGACTGGTTTGCCTCCGACCTGATCACCTCACTGACCGCGGTGTCGGCCATCGCCCTCCTGCTGTTCCTGGCCCGCGAACTCACGTGCAAGAATCCGGTGGTCGACCTCTCGGTGTTCAAGACGCGGAACTTCGCGCTCGGGAGCGCCGTCGTGTTTTGCTGGGGCGTCGTGCTGTTCGCTCCGGGATACCTGCTCCCCGTATTTCTTGCCCGGGTGCGCCTGCTCGACAGCATCGTCATCGGGCAGATGGTGTTCGTGCTCGGGGTCGGCCAGTTCCTGTCCGGTTTCATCACGCTCGCGCTGTTCCGGATCTGGCCGCGCCGGATCGTGGCCCTCGTCGGCATCCTGATGATGGGCACGGGCACCCTGATGCAGGGCTTCATGTTTGCCGGACCGGGTTTCTGGGATGTGTTTCCGGCGCAGACCGTGCGCGGCCTCGCCGCGCAGCTGACGTTTCTCCCGATCCTGAACCTGGCGCTCGGCTATCTGGGGCCCGACCGCATCAAGAACGCGTCGGGCTTGTTCAACCTGATCATGCGGCTCGGCGCGGCGGTCGGGATCGGCGCGATGAACTCCATCCTGGAAGCCAGAATCCAGCACCACTACACCCATCTGTCGGACGTTGCCCGGAACTCGGCCGCCGTGGCCCACGACTGGCTGCGGATGCTCTACCGCGGCCTGGAACCGACGGTGTCAGACTCGTTTGCTGCCGTCCGGGGAACGGCGGGTTACATCTACCTGGTTGCGGAACGCGAGGCGATGGTCCTGGCGTTCAACGAATCGATGCTGGGGCTTGGTGCAGCAATGCTGCTGCTGGCGCCTTCGGTGCTGTTCCTCAAGAGCATTGCAGGAATCCAGCCGACGCGGCGGCGCGGTGCCGATAGTAGGGTACGTGGCCCGTGAAGCACTGCACGACAGGTTCCATGCGGTTGCACGGTGCGAGCATGTCATCGCTTCGCGCCGACAGTCGTGAAACGGTCAAGACTTCGCGCTAAGGTCACCCTGCCCCATGCAAAACGCCACCCGCTTCCTGCTTGACGACTCCCACGCCGGCGTCGGCCCGGACGATGTTCCGTCCGTCTTCCGGCTCCGCCAGCAGTTCCCGCGCCCGATCGAGCCGGATCTTGTCGCGGCGGTGCGGCGGGAGATGGCGCCGGTGGTCGCCGCTGTGTGGCCCGGCCAGCGCATCGTGGTGACGGGTTCGAGCCGGGGCATCGCGAACCTCGCAACCGTAGTGCGCGAGTGCGTGGGCGCGCTGCGCGATGCGGGCGCCCGTCCCATCGTCGTCCCCGCGATGGGTAGCCACGGCGGCGCGACGGCCGACGGGCAGGCGCGGGTGCTGGACGACATCAACGGCATCACCGAGGCGAGCGTCGGCTGCCCCATCGAGTCGAGCATGGAGGTGGTGCAGATCGGGACCACCGCCAGCGGTTTCCCGGTGTACCAGGACAGGATCTGCCACGAAGCGGACGGCGTGCTCGTGGTCAATCGCGTCAAGCCGCACACCGGCTTCACCGAACGGGTGGAGAGCGGCATCTGCAAGATGCTCGTGATCGGCATGGGCAAGCAGGCCGGTGCGTCGAAGATCCACCATCAGGCGTTGCGGCTGGGCATGGGCCGGCTCGTGCTCGAAGCGTCCCGCATGATCGTGGAATCCGCCCGACCGCGGCTGGTCGGGGCCATCGCGCTCGTGGAGAACGCATTCAAGGAGACCGCCGTCGTCCAGGGCGTGCCGGTGGGACGCTTCGACGCGCTTGTCGAGGCGGAAGGCGAGTTGCTCGAACGCGCCTACTCGCTTCTGCCCCGGCTTCCGTTCGAGGATCTCGACGGCCTCATCGTCGACGAGATGGGGAAGAACGTGAGCGGTGCAGGCATGGACACCAACGTCATCGGGAAGAAGGATGGCATGACGAGCCCGCGGATCGGCGCCATCTACGTGCGCGGGCTGACCGAGGACACCCACGGCAATGCGGTCGGCCTGGGAAACGCCGACATCATGCCGCGCTCGCTGCTTCCGCACGTCGACCTCAACTCCACGTACATGAATGCGTTCACCGCGAAGCGCCTGTCCGTCTGCAAGGTACCGATGCTGGTGGAGAACGAGCTGCAGGCATTGCAGGTCCTGCTCAATTTCCGGGCCGAGGAGGATCCAGCGTCGCTCCGGCTCGCGTGGATCCGCAACACGTCAATGCTCGACGAGATGTGGGCCTCGGAGGCGCTGCTCGGCGAGGCGCGCGCCGCTTCGAACATCGAAGTGCTGTCTGCGCCGGCCCCGATCCGCCTCGACGACGCGCTCGCGCTCGCTGCTCCCTGACGAGGGCCTGCTTCCCCGCCATCGCTATGTCCTGCACCCGCCGGATCGCCGGGAAGGTGCCCGCCGTCGTCTTCTCACCCCCCGCCCAGCACATGGCACCGAACCGGGACAAGAGTGATCCCTTTCGTTTAGAGGACCGACTATTGAAGGTTAATCCATTAACATACAATAGCGGGACGCCTTGTTGCAGGAATTCAAATAAGGGCTTGTCCGTCGTGTGGCGCGGTCAAACGGACAGCCACAGCCTGCCGAAATTCGGCTTGGAGCCTGTCAAGGCGTTCGTGCCGCCGCGCCGCCGGGGTCGTGCTGCGGTGAGCCGAGCGATCAGTGCGACAGCAGCACCGGGACCGTCATGCTCTTCAGCAGGTCTCGCGTGACTCCGCCGAGCCACAGCTCCCGCACGCGGGCATGGCCGTACGCACCCATCACAAGGAGATCGATCCCGGCGTCTGAAATCCGATTGAGGATCAGGTCGGAGATCGGCACGTCCGGAGCGTTCAGCTTCTCCACAGACACGTTGACGCTGTGCCGCGCGAGATGCCGTCCGAGATCCGCGCCGGGGACGGGACCGTGCCGGTCGCCTCGCTCCTCTGGGTCCACCGAGAAGATCACAACCTCGGCCGCCTGCTGCATGATGGGGAGTGCGTCGGCTACCGCCCGGGCGGATTCCCGGCTCGCGTCCCACGCCACCATTACGCGCTCGCCCACCTTCGGATAGGTGCCGAAGTGGGGAACCACGATGACCGGTCGCCCGCTCGCAAGGAGGACGTGCTCGGCTAGGTCCCGGGATGCCCCGAAGGCACCGCCTTCGCGCCCACTCTGTCCGATGACGGCGATGTCTGCGTGCCGGCTGAAGAGGGCAGTCGTCCTGACCGGGTCGCCCTCCGTGGAATGCCATTCATGGGCGACCCCCGCCGCCTGCGCGCTTCGTTCAAACCCCTCGCGGACCCGTGCATGGGCCGCGTCCTCCGTCCGTCGCCGTGTGTCCAGATCTCCCGAAAACACGTCTGCGGCGGCGTACCCGGCGAACGACAGGTCGTCTCGAAGCATCATCCCGATCGCGTGTGCCTCGTGGCGGGCGGCCAGCCGGATCGCGTACTGCACGCGCTCCTTGCTTTCAAGCGTGTCGTCCGCCACCACGAGAATGTCCTTGTAAGCCATCGCGTACTCCTCGCAGCTGCCTCAGCAGCCGTTCTTGAACTCTTGTGGAAGTAGCACCGCGCCGCCGGCGCAGGATCACAACGTCCGGGCGTCAGCCTCTCCGGACGGGTGATCGGCGCCAATCGATTGGCCTGGCGGAAATTTAGTGCACGGCGGGGTCGGCGGCCAAGCAGGTCGTCTGGAGCGCGCGCGTTCCGCCACTTGGCCGATCTTCGGTCGGCACATGCCGGCGCACGATAGCTGTGACTTTCAGGATGAGACGAGTTGGAAACGCCGGTTGGCTGCCTGGGATCCCCGAGCCCGGCATGCTTTCGCGTCGCTGCACGAACACCGAGCGCGCTTCACCGAGTGGCCCGAGATTACACGTCCACGTTCAAGCTACGGGCCGGCCGCGTCCCGACGGGAGCGGGCGGCCGTTCACGCGGCGGCGCGCTCCCCCCGGTACAACCCCGGCGTGCCCCGCAAGCTGATCCGCCACAGGAGACGCTCGGTCCCGGGACCGTCCGGATCGTCCATCGGAGCCGCGGAGTGCATGGTCATCTGGGTGTCCCAGATGCCGATATCGCCGACCTCGTACTTGTGCGCGTAGATGTACTTGTCCTGCACGCAATGGTCCTTGAGCGACCGCAGGAGGGCGTCCGAGGCCTTTTGAGGCATGCCTTCGATGGCGCGAGGCGTGCCGCTGACGGCGTACAGCGTGCGCTCGCCCGTGATCGAATGAGCGCGCACCAGCGGATGCAACACGGGCGGCACAGTGGCTGCCTGCGCGTCGGTGAGTTGCTGGGTCGGGTGTTCACTGTCGCGGCCAGCCGTCGCCCCGTAGCAGTGAACCGCGACCAGTTTGTCGACGCGTGCGCGCGTGTCCTGGTCAAGACCGTCGTAGGCGGCCTTCATGTCGAGAATTCGGGTCTCGCCGCCCACATCGGGGACCTTCTGGGCGTACAGCATGGTCGCGCTGGCAACTTCGGCCTCGTAGGACTGGTCCGTATGCCAGAAGACGGCGGTGTTCCGGCTGTACTCCCGCCAGCGTCGCGTCACGTTTCCTACTTCGAGGAGATCCGGGTAGCCCGGCATCCGTGCCGTATCGATGACGTGCTGGATAGGGACTCCCCACTGGCGGCCGAACCGGAGATACGCGTCCTTGTCGCAGTTCTGCTGCTTCAGGACCAGCAGGCGATGCCGGTAGAGTGCCTGCGACAGCGTGAGGAATTCGTCGTCACTTACACCTGCCTTGAGGTCCACGCCATGGACGGCTTGGCCGAACGGGCCGTCGAGCGCTTCGAAACGAATCATGGAGAGACCCTCGTTTCGATAAGATCCGATAGGCGGGACCCCATGGTGGCGTCGAGTTCGGCTCTGTGCAACTGTGCGGGCGTTGAAGGGGGCTGGTGAATGTTGACTGGAAACCTCGGAGCCACCCGGCGGATCTTCACCAGCCTGGGGGAGCGGCCAGAAGGGAACCGGCCCATCTTTGCTGCTGGAGACGGCTGGTACAACACACTCGGGCGCACTGTCACATCACAGTTGTGCGACTCGAGATCACCAAACTTTTCATCCACGATATCGTCGTGATCAGGATCAACATCGCCGAGGCAAAGGCTCATTTTTCGCGGTATATCGAGGCCGTCGAACGGGGCGAGACGGTAATTGTCTGTCGCCGCAACGTTCCGGTTGCCGAAATTCGGCCGCTGTTGCAGGTGTCACACCAACGGCGGCCTGTCGGCATTGACGCGGTATGCAGGTGCCCGCTAGCTTCTTTGATCCCCTCCCCGACGACTTGCTCGCCGCCTTCGAGGGCATGGCCGGTAGAGAGTGAGGCTATTGCTCGAGTCCTGAGCGTTGCCCTGATGGGCGGCAGATGAGGCACAGTTGACGGACACGGCTCTGACGCGATGCCGCGACTCAGGGCACGAAGCGTTTCTCAGTGCTGTATTCGCCTTGGAAAACGCATGCAAGCGCTACTCGTTTGGTGTCCGCTTCCATCTTGTAGTTGCGGACTTGAGCACGGCGCAGCGTCATCCGTACGTCCCTTTGCCCAGAAATCGTGCCAGCACTTGCAGCGGGAAACCTTGCACCACGGCATCACTTCCGAACGAATGCCGGCGTGTTCCATCAGCGATGCTTGAAGGCGAGGCTGGTGCCGGCCAATCGCGTGCGATCAAGCGTCCTTTGCCGCAGAAACCGGTCTGGAGGCAGGAAATCAGTCTGACAAGCGATCGGCTGCAGGATCGGCAAAATTCGTAATCGTGACATCCCCTTGGGGAAATTCGGCGACAATATTGAGTTTCCCGCCCATGGCCTCGATATAGGAGCGAAGGTTGGACACGTACATGTCGGTTCTGCGCTCAAGCTTGGCGACAGCAGGTTGTTTGACATTTAGCGCTTGCCCAATCGCTTGCTGAGTCATGGCGCGTGCCCGGCGGAGTTCATGAAGCGGCATGGCCGCGCGAAGCGCGGCCTTTCTTTCTTCAACACGATGCCGACGTTCAGGCGTGAAGTCCCGGGTCAACTCTCGAAAGTTCTTCCGTCCGGTCATGGGATCAATCCCTCCCCTTTCAATTCACTCAGGTAGATGTCGTAGAGACGATCGGCAACAGGTACGTACTGTTTGTAGAAGCGCGCATTTCCTGTTTTGTCTCCGCCGATGAGCAGAATTGCTGTTCGTCTGGGGTCGAGCGCATAGAAGACCCTAAGAGGTCTTCCGGAGCTCTGGATTCGGAGTTCCCTCATGTGACCGTGGCGGGAGCCCAGGACGCCCGACGAGTACGGAAACGGCAAGTGGGGTCCGTACTCCATCAGGAGTTCGACGACTGCAGTGATGTCGTTCTGCTCATTGTCAGAGAGACTGCTCCACCAATCGCCGAACTCGTTGGTGAATTCGACTTCTTGGGTCATCTGTTCTAATATTCCATAGGCGGAATACAGTCAACTGGAGTCACCCGCACTCGGTGCCGTTAATGGCTGGGAACGTGCTCCACCGACGATGTCTCCAGTAGATGCCTCCAATCCAATCACAGTCCTGTCCGACGATCGGCGGGAGTTCTCCCGCTTGCCAGTAAGAATGGGTCGCAAATGTTCGCTGCGATCCTTTCAGCGGCAAGTTCGGGTAGAAACCTCCGCAAGGAGCATGCAGCCAACGATGGTCAGCACCTGCGTATGACCAAGCAATCGTCGGACAACTTACAGACTCGCAGCGAGTGACGACGCTCGGGAAACGAAGCCATGGCTTCGGTCCCGTCTCGCTGTCCGACAAAACCACCTGACCGGTCTGCAGTTCGAGGTGTAGACTGCAGTTGAGCCAAGTTCTTCCGAGCGAACATGTAGGCTTGGCCAAGACATAAGATGCTGACCATAATGGCTTCTACCATTACGAACGAACCGCCTCCTGGATACTCCTTCGACTCGCAACCGTTGGGCCGCTGCTGATGGAAGCAGTTGTCGCGGCTGCAAGCATGCTTCGACTTCTCCAGGTTTCGGACAGGTATGCCGCACGGCGTTCGCAAGACACACGCCTCAGCGGGATGTCCCGTTCATGTGCGGTTTGAAATTGGCAGTTCTCCGGCTATTTCGAGCCGCTAGCGGGACACGGGCCACCGTTACCCAGCCGTGCCGGCCATCCGGGAGAGAGCATTGCAATGACTGAACAGGAGCGGAACAAGTCGAACGTCGTCGCCTTCTATGACCTGATGTTCAACAAGTGCGATCCCAGACAGGCCGTCGCGCTGTATGTCGGCGCGGACTACATCCAGCACAATCCCCATGTCGCCACAGGGAAGGCAGGATTTGTTCGTTATTTCGAGGACATGGCGCGGCGGTATCCCGGCAAGTCGGTCGAGTTCAAGCGTGTGTTCGCGGACGGATCGTTCGTTGTGCTCCATTGCCATCAGGTCTGGCCTGGTCTGCCAGACTACGCCGGCATCGACATCTTCCGTCTCGACGGGCAAGGAAAGATCGTCGAGCACTGGGACGTCTTGCAAGAGATCCCGAAGGAATGCGCACACACGAACGGCATGTTCTGACGGACTGACGCCCGCGTTGAGGAGCCGGGCACCGACGGCACCTCCCGCAACCGCAAGCGGCTCCCGAACTGCAAGCCACAGGGGGCGAGGGCCGCCGAACTGGACCAAGGGAAGCTCGAGGTCAGTCCGCGAGGCTCTCGGCCAGGCGCATCATGGTCACAGCTTCCCGGCGGTAACCGAAGCGATCGTCGCCCATATTGGCCTCGGCCAGCGCGATTGCATCCGGATAGGACCAGGTGCCAAGGTAGCGGCCGCCACTCAGGATTTGGCCGAAGCCGGCAATGGCGGCAACGAAACGGGTATCCGCATTGGCCGTGCCCATGCCGAGCGTGATGGGGAATTCAGTCAGCCGGCTCTCCGCTTCACCGGGCTCCTTGTACCGCAAGCGCAGGTATGCGAGTTCGCCGTCGAAGTCCTGCATCGCCTCGCGGCGTTCGGCATAGCGCAAGGGATCGCTGCGCACGGCCGGCGAACCGACCGGCGTGATCTCGTAGAGCGCGGTCACCGAGTGGCCGGCACCGATCTCCCCCGCGTCAACCTTGTCGTTGTTGAAATCCTCGCGTGCAAGCGCGCGGGTTTCGTAACCGATCAGGCGGTATTCGGCGACGGCCGCGGGATTGAACTCCACCTGGATCTTTACATCGTTGGCGATGGGAAAGAGTGCCCCGGTGAGCTGGTCTACGAGCACCTTCCGCGCCTCGGAGAGCGTGTCGATGTAGGCCGCTTGGCCGTTTCCGTTCTGAGCAAGCGCCTGCATGGTGGCATCATCCAGGTTGCCCCGGCCGAAGCCGAGGACGGCTAGGTAGATGTCGCTTTGGCGCTTGCGGGCGATGAATTGCTCCAGGGCGTCCGGGTCCGCGATACCGACATTGAAATCGCCATCGGTGGCGAGAATCACCCTGGTGACTTCTCCCTCGGCTGCCATCCGTTCGGCGGTCTGGTAGGCGAGCCGGAGGCCCTCGGCTCCGGCCGTCGATCCGCCGGCATGTAGCTGGTCCAGCGCGGCGAGGATGGCCGTGCGATCGTCGGCGGGCGTCGCGTCCAGTACGAGGCCGGCGCTCCCGGCGTAGGCGACGATGGCGATCTGGTCTTGCGGGCGCAGCTGCCCGAGCATCAGGCGGAACGACTGGACCAAGAGCGGCAGCTTGGCGGGGTCATCCATGGATCCCGACGTATCCACGAGGAACACGAGGTTCAGCGGTGGCCGATTCTCGACGGCGGGCGATCTGCCCTGGAGCGCGATGTGGATCAATTGCGTATCGCGGTTCCAGGGGGTCTCCAAGACGGTGACGGTGGGCCGGAAGGGGCTCCCGGTTGCCTCCGGCTCGGCATATTCGTACGGGAAGTAGTTGATCATTTCCTCGATCCGTACGGCTTCGGGAGACGGCAGGAAGCCATGCATCAGCGTCGAGCGGACGAGGGCGTAGCTGGCCGTGTCCACGTCGACGGCAAAAGTCGAGACGGGCGCTTCGGCCGCGACGCTGAGTGGTTGCGGGTCGGCATTGGCGAAGGTTTCCGAGCCGGGCCTGCGTGTGCTGTCGTGCCCGATGGGCTCAGCGTCTGCGATGCTCTCGGCGCGCAGGGCAAGCTCCACCTCCGGGTCGACCGCCCTTGACCGAAGGCTGCGCACGCTCGGGGCGACGTCCAGGCTCTCGGTTTCGGCGAGGTCAATCGGGCTGCCCACGGCCGCCGCGGGAGTGGGTGCAGACGGAGGCTCGACGGAAGCAGGCGCTGCAGCGACTTCCGCGACTTCGTCGCCTGCAGGGCCAATCGACATTTCGTCTTGTGCGACCATGGTGCCCGACAACGGGTCTTCCGGTTGCAGTAGTGGTACGCCGCCCTCGCGGATCAGGGGCACCAGTACGATCAGGCCGAGAGCAGCGAGACCGGTGGTGGCGGCCAGCGCCGGGCGTGCGGCAAGTGCTGCAAACATGCGTCCTACTCCGGTTTTCAATCCCGCCCAGCCGGTGGGTCGGTCATGGGTAGGACGCGGCGCCGCGGCCAATCCTTGGGCACGTTCGAAGATTTCCTCCGCGCGTGCCAGATTGGCGGCGCGTCGAGCCGGGTCCGGCGTCGGGGTCGCGCGGTCCATTGCGCGTTTCAGTTCGTCGAGCGGGTCCGTCATGAACTCAGTTCCTCCTGTCGCATGGCGCGGAGGCGCTTGCGGATTTCCGAAAGGCGCCAGCTGACGGTGCCTTCGGAGACGCCGAGTACCAGGGCGGTCTCGGCATGGGTCAGTTCCTCCCCGAGAACGAGTGCGGCGGTATCGCGAAGCTGCTCCGGCAGCGCGGTCATGGCGCGACGCAGCCACCGGAGGTTCTCGGCCGAATCCTCGATGGCCGCGCGCCGGTCGGACTCCCAGTGGCCCCAGCCCTCGGCCGATTTCGCACGGGTGGCGGCGCGGCGTCGGCGGTCATGGGCGGCGTTCACGGCCACGCGGTAAAGCCAGGTCGTCAGTTTGGCTTCGCCGCGAAAGTGCTTCAGTTTCGCCGGCAGGGCCAAGCAGATGTCCTGGGTCAGGTCTTCCGCGGTTTCCCGGCGACCCGTGAGGCGGAAGCAGAGGCCGAAGAGGCGGTCGTAATGGCGCGCCAGCAGAGCGGCAAATGCCGCCCGATCCCCGCTGGCGGCGGCCAGGGCCAGGTCGCGGTCACCGTTAGCCATGCACATCGCATCACATATGACGCACGAGCGCAGCCGATTCTTGGCGCGGGAATCTTGCTGCCCGGCGCCGGACCGGCGCGCACGTGCAACGCATGCCCAATGTTGTACCCCAGCGCGCAGGGCGCGCCCACGTTGGTGGAAATGGCGAGTGTCGTCTGCTTCTGAAGCTGCTCCGCCGGCACGGCGGACCGGGGGGACGCGGGTCTATCCGAGGAAGGCCAAGCGGCCGCGACCTCCCGCCGTCCCGGACGCGGCGCTATGGCGCCTCTTGGGCGCCGAACACACCCACGTAGCGACCGGTGTCGAAGACGCCGAAGGTCTCGCTGTGGTCCGGACCGAGGAAATGCCCTTCGAGATAGATGCCCTCGGCCTCCGAGACATAACGGCCGTTGACAAGCGCCATGGCCTCCCAGCCCTGAGCACTGATGTCATGCCCGGGAATTGCGATGTCCACGCCGACGCGGGGCCGGGACAGATCGGCGATCGTGACGGTGGCGGTTCCCTGGTGGCGCTCGGACGTTGCGGTAGAGGCGGCCTCTGCGATACCGGTCCACGTCGCGCTCCCGGCTCCGCCGGGGTTCGAACCTGACGTGTCGCCGATGACGTAGGCACCTGCAAACCCCATGCTTCCGCTGATCTCAGTCCCGTCAGTCAAGCCGGATATCGTGGCATCGACGATGTCGATTGCGGCGAAGCCGTACTCCCCCCAGAACCCCTAACTGTTGATCGTCGGGCTGGTGGTCAACGTGACCTCGGGAATGCTCTCCTCGACTTCGAAAACGCCGTGCAACGTTGCCGTGTCGAAACCGCTGCGCGAACCCAGTTCGAAGTCCGTCGAAGCGATGGCGGAGGACGGATCAACCAGGTCCGCAACGGTGATCTCGGTGCCATCATCTTCGGCCACGCATCGCACGCCGGAACAGGCGAAACCGACGACCAGATCGTCGGTCAGCGTCACACCTTGCGACAAGAACGAATAGCGGAGGTGGAGATTCGGGATGACCAGAGTGTCCGCCCGTTCGAGAATGCCCTCCAACCGAACCACCCGCGGGTCAGAGCGGAGTTCGTCAAGTCTGCGTTCCGTTGCGGTTGGGCTGTCGCTACCGCCGGCACAAGCGGCAAGCATCAACGGAATTGCCACCGCTATGGAAATCAGCACGTGTGCGGGTGTCATGGTTGCCCTCCTCGATGCCTTCAAGACGTCGCCAACACTGGGAACGAATGTCTCGCGGCATTCGCGAGAGGTTGCCCACGAGGTCACCGGCCATCGCACGCTGGCCGACTCGCCCGGGAAGCAGCGTCGAACGGAGTTACGAGTCGCGCTAGACCAGCTCGGCGCAAGCCTGTGCGATCCGAGCGCAGGCGTCTTCCAGCGCACTGTCCGACGTCGCGTAGCTGATCCGGAAAAACGGTTCCAGTCCGAACGCCGCGCCGGGCACGACCGCCACCCCGACCCGGTCGAGAAGGTACGTGGCCAGATCGCCGCTGTCCCGGATCACGGTCCCGTCGGGGGTCGACTTGCCGACCAGTCCGGTGCACGAGGGGTACACGTAGAAAGCGCCCTCCGGTACCCGGCAGGAGAGGCCCGGGGCCGCATTGAGGGCCGCGGCGACATTGTCGCGCCGTCGCCTGAACGCCTCGGTCCAGCTCACGAGGAACGATTCGTCGCCCGTCAGTGCCGCCACGGCAGCGGCCTGGCTGATCGAGCAGGGATTGGTGGTCGACTGCGACTGGATCTTGGCGATGGCGCGGATCAGGCTTTCCGGTCCGCCCGCGAACCCGATCCGCCATCCGGTCATCGAGTAGGCCTTCGACACGCCGTTGACCGTGAGCGTCCGATCGTGAAGGGCCGGCTCGACCTGGGCGAGGGTCCGGAACACGAAGTTGTCGTAGGTGATCTTCTCGTAGATGTCGTCGGTCATGACGTGGACATGCGGGTGCCGGACGAGCACCTCGGCCAGCGCCCGGAGTTCACCGGCGGTGTAGGCGGCCCCGGTCGGGTTGGACGGCGAGTTCAGGATGAGCCACTTGGTGCGCTCCGTGATCGCGGCATCCAGCATGTCGGCGGTCATGCAGAAGCCGGTGTCGGCGCCGGCCGTGACGATCTTCGGGGTGCCGCCGGCCAGCGCCGTCATGTCGGGGTAGGACACCCAGTACGGCGCGGGAATCAGGACTTCGTCGCCGGGATTCAAGGTCGCGAGCAACGCGTTGAAGAGCACCTGCTTGCCACCGGTCCCCACCGTGATCTGGCTGGTCGCGTACTCAAGGTCATTGTCCCGGCGAAACTTCGCGGCCACGGCCTCCTTGAGTTCCGGCGTACCGTCCACGGCGGTGTACTTGGTCTGGCCGTCGCGGATCGCTCGCATCGCGGCGTCCTTGATGTGATCGGGCGTGTCGAAGTCGGGCTCCCCGGCGCCAAGGCCGATCACGTCCCGCCCGGCGGCGCGCAGCTCGCGCGCGCGCGTGGTGACCGCGATGGTCGGGGACGGCTTGATGCTTTCCAAGCGTCGCGCTAGAAGGCTCATCGAATGCTCTTTCTGATTGCTGCCAAGCCGGTGGCGGCAGGATGCCCAGGCTCGTCCGTGTTCTATCTGTCTTGCCCGGTGCGTGGCAAGGCCTCACCTGGAAATCGTATGGTACTTCGCTTGTTTCTGTCGGCTGCGGCAATCACGTTGAGCTTCGAGCTCCTGGCACCCGCGCCATCCGACGCCTCCTTCGTGCACTCGGTGGGGCGTGACTACATGATCCGTGAATGGGTCGACCAGGAGCTGGATTCCGTTCTCGTCGAGATCACCCCGATCATGCACGAGGGCAATCCCGCCTACCGGGTGAGTTTCCGGCCACGCTCGGACGCGCCGGATTCCCGGCCGACGGAAATTCTCGTCCGGGCCGATGACTTCCGCGACATGAAGCCGGTGCTGGTGCACCCGCGGCAAGACGACGGGTAGGTTCGCTGCCCCGGCCCACTGCCCCCGATGCGGCGTTGCTGCGGGTCCTCGCGGCACTTGACCTCGGCCGCGGAGCAGAACCGCTCGAAGTGTCCCCGTTGACCGGGGGCGTATCGTCCGACATCTGGAAAGTGGTGTTTCCCGACCGCACCGTCTGTATCAAGCAGGCCCTTGCGAAACTCCGCACCGAGGCGGACTGGTACGCGCCGGTCGGACGCAATGCGGCCGAGGCCGACTGGCTCCGCTGGGCCGGCCGGGCGGTGCCGGGGTCGGCGCCGGCGCTGCTGGCGGAGGACCGTGGGGCGGGCCTCCTCGTCATGGAGTACCTCGCGCCCGACCGGTACCCGCTGTGGAAGGCGGAGCTGATGGCCGGCCACGTGGATGCGGCGTTCGCCGCTCGGGTCGGGGAGACGCTGGGGCGCCTGCATGCAGCGGCCGCGGCGGACCGCGCCGTGCCGGCGGGGTTTCCCAATGCCGCGACGTTCCACGACATCCGCATCGAGCCGTACCTGCTGCATCCGATCGAGCAGAATGGTGATCTCCGTGCTCCCCTCGAAGCGATCGCCGGTGATCTGGCCGGCCGGGCGCCGACGCTGATCCACGGTGACGCCAGCCCGAAGAACCTGCTGCGGTCGCCCGGGGGCGCGCCCGTATTCCTCGATGCCGAATGCGCTACCGCCGGTGATCCGGCCTTCGACCTCGCGTTCTGCTTGAATCACCTGCTGCTCAAGGGCCGCCTGTTTCCGAGCCGCGGGGCGGTGCTGCTCGCCAGCGCGGCCGGGCTGCGCGAGGCCTATCTCCGGCGGGTGGCTTGGGAAGAACCGGCCGCGCTCGAGACGCGTGTGGCGCGGCTGCTGCCCGGCCTGATGCTCGGTCGCGTCGACGGGCGCTCGCCGGTCGAGTACCTCGATACCGAGCCGCTGCGGGCCCCGGTGCGCGCCTTCGCCCGCGCGCATCTGGTCCGGCCGCCGGCGACCCTGTCCTCGCTCTTTGCAGACTGGGCCGGTCTCCTGGAGAAGCTCAATGCCTGACACGACCATTCGCGGCGTGCAGGGACGTCGCATCTGGGATTCACGCGGTCATCCGACCGTGGAGGCCGACGTGATCCTGGCGGGTGGCACCAGAGGTCGGGCCGCCGCACCGGCGGGCGCCAGCCGGGGGGGCGGGGAGGCGATCGATCTTCGCGACGGCGGTGCGGCGCTCGGTGGCCGAGACGTGGCCGGAGCGCTCCGGGCGCTCAATGGACCGGTGCGCGATGCGCTCTTGGGAGCGGATGCCGCCGACCAGTCGGCCGTAGATCAGATCCTCGCGGAGCTGGGCGGCGAGGGGTTCGCGAAGATCGGCGGCAACACCTCGACGGCGGTGTCACTGGCCGTCCTCGACGCTGCCGCCCGAGCCCGTGGGCTCGCGCGCTGGGAGCTGCTGGCGGGCGACAGTGCGCCGCTGCTGCCGTTACCCGAAATTCAGCTGCTGGGCGGCGGCGCCCATGCCGCACGTGCCCTCGACCTGCAGGACATCATGGTGATGCCGGTCGGCGCGTCCTCGTTTGCGGAGGCTCTCCGGATCACCGGCGAGACATACCGGGCCGCCGGTCAGCTGCTGGCGGACACCGGGCGCCTTGCGGGCGTGGCGGATGAAGGCGGCTACTGGCCCGTCTTCGATTCCAATCGGGAGGCGCTCGCGTTCGCCGTCCGGTCCATCGAGGCCGCCGGCCTCCGACCGGGCACCGACATGGCGCTGTCGCTGGATATCGCGGCCAACCAGCTGCATGAAGACGGCCGGTACCGGCTCCGCCTCGAGGACCGGGAGCTGGAGCCCGGCGCCTTCGCAGACGAGCTGCTTGGCTGGTGCCGGGAGTTCCCCGTCATCTCGATCGAGGATCCGCTGGCGGAAGACGACAGGGAAGGAATGGTCCGGTTCGTGACGGCGGTCGATGGGCGGGCCCAGGTCGTGGGTGATGATTTCCTGGTGACTGACGCCGCCCGCACGGCCGATGCTGCCCAAGCTCACGCTGCCACGGCACTACTCGTGAAACCCAACCAGGCGGGCACGGTTACCCGCGCTAGGTGCGCGCTCGACGCGGCGCGAAGGGCGGGCTGGGGGATCATCGTGTCGGCACGTTCGGGCGAAACCGAGGATGTGTCGGTGACCCACCTGGCGGTGGGTTGGCGGGCGGGCCAGATGAAGGTCGGCTCCTTCGCCCGTTCCGAACGCATGGCGAAGTGGAACGAAGCGCTCCGGATCGAGGAGCGTGCTGGTGCCGATGCCCGCTTCGCTGGTCGCGCCGCCGTGGTGGCGCCCCAATTTGGTGCCTGATCTGGGCTGACGGCAGACAGGTTCCAAGCCCGCGAGAATAGGGCCGGGCCTGCCAGACTTGGTCACGTGGGCCCGCACCCGACGTGGAGCATCGAGGACGTGCTGCTGCTTCGCCGGCGGCTAGCCAACTCGCGCCCCAGCCCTTCTGCTCTGCCGAATAGTGGGGATTGATATTCCCTTGGTCGCGTTTGATCTCGTTGCCGCGTCCCGTTCGGAACGCGCTGCTGACACAGCTTGGACACTGGTACGCCCGGAAAGGACCGACGCTGGCTTTGTCACCTCTTGCAGGGATCCAGTTCCAGAAATATGATTTTCTTATTCTGATATTCAGAGTAAGAACAACATGCGCATTTCTGAGCGTGGTCAGATCACCATTCCCAAGGCCTTGCGAGACCGCTTTGGGATGAGCCACAACGTGGAGGTGGAAATCACTCCGACTCGGGAGGGCCTTCTCATCCAGAAGCGGACGTCGGCAAAACATCCTGTGGAGCGCGTGTATGCGATCTTGGGCAATGTTGGCGACACGGACGAATATCTTGAAGAAATCCGCGGAAGGTGATCACGGCGGTCGACACAAGCATCTTGCTTGACGTGTTCATGGCCGATACTCGGTACGGCGAACGGTCGAAGTCATGGCTGCGCGCCGCCTACGATGCGGGCGCCATTGTGGTATGCGATATCGTTTATTCAGAGCTGGTTCCGGCCTTCCGCGATCGGTCAGTGCTCGACCGCGCATTGCGGGAAATCAATACAGCCGCTTCCCCAATCGATACTGCTGTCGCCTACGAAGCCGGCATTCGCTGGAAGCGTTATCGGCAAGCGGGCGGGCCTAGGAATCGGATCATCACCGATTTCCTGATCGGTGCCCACGCCGTTACTGTTGCCGACAATTTCCTAACGCGAGATCGAGGTTTCTACGCCACGTATTTTCCGAAGCTGATGAAACCATGATTGACGGGTCGGGTCAGCGTACTCTACTCCGCATCGATCACCGCGACTTCGTCTGAGGCGGGCAGTTCAAATACCTGCGATTCGCACCAGGCTCTTGCCCCGCGCACTGCGCAATCCTCACTGGCGACAGGGGCGAGAAATTCACCGGATTTCTCGCTGACATGACACTGTCAGGCTGCGCCGGGAACGAGTTCAAACCCGACGCTGGGTTGGGCAATGGAGTTACTGCAGCTGGCTTTTGACCTTGTCTCGTCGCCGAACCTCGCTTCGAGGTCTCTACTGCACCTGGAGGTCCGGAAGCGAAGGAACCGCTTCGATGGCGACGATGTAGCCCAACGGTAGGTCAAGTTCCCGGGCTCCCGCGAGCACCAGCTTCTTGTACCAGTCGAGCGGCTGGAGGCCGGCGTCGCGTGCTTCCGGTTTCGCCAGATACAACGTGGCGTCCATCGATTGTTCGCCGAGCGTCACCCTGACGGGTTCCCGCCGGTATCCAGGGCCTTCAATCGCGTCCAGTTTGGCGATCTGAGCATCAGTCAGACGGTCGAGCGCGCCCCATACCCGGTCGTCCGGATGGCCAGTGTGGAACGCATCGCATTTGCCGGTGCCATCTCGCCCACCCACCTTGTGAAATCGGAGCGCGTGTCCGGTGAGATAGGCTGCCCCAACCCGCTCGCAGGGGCCGAGACGGGCCTCGATACGCGCCCTGAACATGTTGGATCCGTACGACAGGTGCAGCAACGTCAACTCCGTACGTACGATTCACGGTGTCGCGCCAGGAGGGCAAGGCCGCTCCCGGACGGATCCTGCGGCCGGCAGCAACGTTGGCCGAAATCCTGGCTCGCGCCGATCAACGTAGCGGCACCGCCGTGAGAAGTCGTGGGGCCGCATGGCCACCGATGCGCATGAAGATGGAGTTTCGCGACGCAGTCCCGCAATACCTAGCGATTCAAACATGCTTTAGGATGACCGGTTCCGCGCGGATTGGATTGGAGGCGTCGATGCCGAGGGTGATCAAGTTCGGAATGGCAGTGGCTCTCCTTGCGGGCGGCCTGACTGCCACCAACGCTACTGCCAAGGATTTGATCTTCGCCATCGGCTTGCCGCCCATTCACACCTGGTCGAAGACGCTGGCCTACGTCGACGAGCACATCGACGAACGGTCCGGCGGGGCGCTCTCGACGGAGGTCTTCTACGGGTCGCTCCTTAACCTCAAGCAGGGGCTCAACGGAGTCCGCGATGGACTGGCCGATGCCGCCCTCCTGGTGCCCGGCTATCACCCGGCGGAGATGCCCCAGGTCAACCTGATTCTCGACCTGGCGATGCTCGGGCAAAACGCCACGGTCCTCTCGGCCGCAACCAGCGAATACATGTTCACCTGCCCGGAGTGCCTGGCGGAATCCGAGGCCAACGGTTCCGTGTTTCTCGCCATGACCTCGAACGCCCCGTACATGTTGCTCACCACGGAGCCGATGACCACGGTGGAGTCCCTCAGGGGCAAGAACATCCGCAGCTTCTCGGCGTTCGGGCGGTGGGTCGAGTTCATCGGCGGGATCAAGATGTCACTGTCAGCCAACGACATCTACGACGCCCTGAGCCGCGGGACGCTGGACGCGAACCTGCATCCCGCCACCGAGCTCTACAACCTGAACTTCAAGGACGTCGCCAAGTACATCACGCGGCTGCCGCTTGGCACCTACCACGGCAATCAGTTCAACATGAACATCGACACGTGGCGGAATCTCACAACCGACGAGCGTCGCCTCTTGCTGGACCTGTTCGCCGAAGCATCGGCTCTGACCACAGTGCAGTTCCAGACGTTCAACGACGACATCCTGAACGGCGGCGGAGCCGCCGACGGGATCCAGGTTCTGGAACCGGCGCCGGAGCTGGTGGCGGCCACCGAACAGTTCATCGCCGAGGACATGGCCAAGATGGAGGCCATGGCCAGGGACAACTACGGCATCACGGATGCCGGGCCCCGCATTGCGCGGTTCACCGTCCTGATCGAGAAGTGGCGCGGACTGCTGGCGGCCATTGACGCGACCGATGTGGACGCGGTGACGGCGCTCTACAAGCGCGAGATCTGGGACCGTGTCGATGCCGCCACGCATGGGATGTGAACGCATCTTGCTAGGCCATTCGGTTTCAGGTGCCTAACGGCGCTCCGATGAATATGGCGCTGAACTAGGACCGGCATGCATCGCCTGGGGCGCATCCTCGGCCGCTTGACGGACATCCTCGCCGTGATCGGCTGCGTGGCGGTCGTCCTGATGATGCTGCACATCACGCTGGATGTGTTCATGCGGCTGATCGGCCACCCGATCCCGGCCACGGTGACCATCGTGCCGCACTACTACATGCTGCCGATCATCTTCCTGCCGCTGGCGCTGGCCGAGCGCAACGACGCTCACATCACGGTGGAAGTCTTCGTCCAGCTGCTGCGCCGGCGCTGGCAGCGAGTACTCGCGGTGGTGAGCTGGGTGGCCTCGGCGGTCGTCTTCAGCCTGCTCTTCTACCAGACCCTTCTCGACGCATTGGAGAAAACGGCGGTCGGCACATTCATGATGGAGGTCGATTGGAAGATTCCGATCTGGGCTTCTTACTATTTCCTGCCGGTCGGCTTCGCACTGGTCGTGGTCGTGCTGCTCTACCGGATTGCGGTGACGGTCATGGGGGTGAAGAGCAGCCTGGGCGAGGTCCAGCACGACGCCTTCAGAGAATCCCACGTCGGCCCGGAATAGCGTGTTCGACCGCACCGAAATCGGACTGATCGGAATCGGCGTCCTGCTCGTCCTGATCCTGCTGCGGATTCCGGTGGGGATTTCGCTGATCGCGGTGTCGTTCGGCGGGATCTGGGTGCTCGTCGGGCTGAAGCCGGCTTGGGGGATCCTGACGGCCGTTCCGTTCGACTTCGGGGCCAAGTGGACCCTCACCTCGGTACCCATGTTCCTGCTCATGGGCTTCTGCTGCTACCACGCCGGTCTCACCCGGGGCCTATTCGAGGCCGCGCGCAAGTGGCTGTCCGCGCTCCCCGGCGGGCTGGCGGTTGCCTCGGTGTTCGGGGCCGCGGGGTTCTCGGCCGTTACCGGATCCTCCGTCGCCTGTGCCGCCGCGATGGGCCGGATCGCGGTGCCCGAGATGTTGCGGAACCGGTACGATGCCACCCTCGCGACCGGCACCGTGGCCGTGGCGGGGACCATCGGCGCGCTGATCCCGCCGTCGATCCTGCTCATCCTGTACGGCATCTTCGTGCAGGTGCCGATCTCCAAGCTGTTCCTCGGCGGCATCGGTGCCGGCCTGCTGACCGTGGCCGCCTACACGCTCGTCATCATCGTCCGGGCCAAGCTACATCCGGAGCTCGCGCCGGCCGTCCGCGAGCGCACGTCGCTCGGCGAGAAACTGCTGGCGCTGGCCGATACGTGGCCGATCATTCTCCTGGTCATCGGGGTGTTCGGCGGCCTGTTCGCGGGCGTGTTCACGCCGACCGAGGCTGGCGCGGTGGGCGCCTTCCTCGCCTTCGTCATCGCCGGCGCGAAAGGCGCGCTGACCTGGGCGACGTCACGGCAGGCGGTTGTCGAAACCATTCAGACCACGGCTGCGATCTTCGTCATCGCTATCGGCGCGAACCTGCTGACCCGTTTCCTGGCGCTCTCCGGCGCCTCGCAGTTCCTGTCGCAGATGGTCATCGATCTCGGCGCCGACACCGTGCTGCTGATGGCCGGTATCGCCGTGATGTTCCTGATCCTCGGGATGTTTCTAGAGCCGCTCGGCGCGATGCTGCTCACCATCCCGGTGCTGCTGCCGATTCTTCAGGACACCGGGCTCAGCTTGATCTGGTTCGGCGTGGTCCTGACGAAGTTCCTGGAAATCGGGATGATCACGCCGCCCATTGGGCTTAACGTCTTCGTGATCAAGGGGGTGGTAGGCAATCTCGCCACCACCACGCAGATCTTCAAGGGCATTGTGTACTTCCTGCTGGCCGACATCGTAGTGGTCGTGCTGCTCATGATGTTTCCCGACCTAATCCTGTTCTGGCCGAACCTGATCGACTGAGCTTGCCCGGGGCGCGACGGAACCATCCATGGATCAAGACGCTGTCGTATCCGAAGCCGAGTACCTGGACCGCCTCCGCGCGATTCAGGCCGCCAACTGGCCGGCCGGCGTGCCCAGGGAGCCGCACTACCCGCTCGGCGAGATCGCGCTGACCGACCATCTCCGGCACTGGGCCACCGAGACCCCGGATGCGGCGCTCTACAACTACTACGGCCGGGTCGTGACGTTCGCCGAGATGGATCGGCTCAGCGACCGGTTCGCGGCGCTGCTCCAGCAGGAAGGTGTCGGCCCGGGCGACGCGGTGGCGGTGTTTCTCGGCAACTGCCCGCAATTCGCGGTGGCGTTCTTCGGCATCCTCAAGGCGGGCGCGATTCACGTTCCCGTCAATCCGATGTTCAAGGCGCACGAGCTCACGTACGAACTCAACGACACACAGGCGACGCTCATCGTCGCGGATCACGCGCTGGTTCCGCTTGTGCGCTCGGTCGAGGGTCAGACCAACGTCCGGCGGGTGTACGGGACCGGCATCGGCGCCCTGATTCCGGAGGAGCCCGCCTTCCACGTGCCGGAAGCCGTGGCCGGATCGGCGCGCACGTCCGATGCCGACGACCTCCTGGTCGCCCTGGAACGGGCCGGGGAACCCAGGCGGGTCGCTCCCAACCTCGACGCCGTCGCCGCCCTCAACTACACCGGCGGGACCACGGGCCTGCCGAAGGGATGCGTCCATACCCAGCGCGACATGCTCTACACGGCCGCGACGGCGTGCGCGACCAATTGTCCCCTCGAAGCCGGCGACACGACGGTCAACTTCCACCCGCTGTTCTGGATTGCCGGCGAGGACCTCGGGCTGATTTTCCCCGCGTTCGCCGGCGCGACGTGCATTCTGCTCGCGCGCTGGGACCCCCTCAGCTACATGCAGGCCGTCCACGCCGAACGGCCCAATCGCGCGGTGCTGCTGGTGGACAGCGCGGTGGCGCTCATGGAGCATCCCGAGGTCGGGCGCTACGACCTCAGGTCGATCGACACGACCGGGGTGTCTTCCTTCGTCAAGAAGCTCAACACGGAATACCGGGCGCGCTGGCGGCGGCTGACCGGCTCGACGATGGTAGAGCTGTCCTACGGGATGACCGAGACCCACACGTGCGACACTTTCACGGTGGGGCTGCAGGACGGCGATTTCGATCTCAGCATACAGCCCATCATGTGCGGTTTTCCGGTGCCCGGAACGGAACTCAAGGTCTGCGACTTCGAGACCGGCGCGCTGCTGCCGCTGGGCGCGGAAGGCGAGATCTGCGTGCGCTCGCCGTCGACCCTGAAGGCGTACTGGAACAAGCCGGATGCAACCGTCGAGGCGCTCCGCGACGGCTGGCTGCACACCGGCGACATCGGCGTGATCAACGAGCGGGGACTGCTGCAGTTCCTCGGCCGGCGCAAGGAAATGCTCAAGGTCAGCGGCATGTCCGTCTTCCCCGCCGAGATCGAGGCCATGCTCGGCCGCCATCCGGCCGTCGTCGGTTCGGGCGTCATCGGACGGCCGGACGACGACCGCGGCGAAGTCCCCGTGGCGTTCGTCGTACTCGACCCGGACCGGGAAGCCGCGGTCTCGGTGGCCGATATTCGATCGTGGTGCCGGGAGGCCATGGCCACCTTCAAGTGTCCGGAGGTGCGGATCGTGGAGGCGCTGCCCATGACGGCAACCGGCAAGGTAAAGAAGGGCGAGCTGGCGAAGTTGCTGTAACCGGGGTCTGGCCGGAGCGGGTCCGGACCGGGAGCGTCTTTACCGCCCCTTCTTCTTCGACGACTTGATATACCGGCCGATGCTGGATGGTGATCCTCCGGGAAAATGCTCCCGGGGCGATCGGGCAAGAGCAGTTTCGGGGATTCCGCCCCGGGTTCGGGTGTGTGTGGGGGGTTCGCGGGTCGACGACGCGCACAATGGGAATGGTTGGCCCACAAGAATGTTGCAAATCGCCCGCACCATGAGCGATAATCGCTCACATCATGGGCGGTCAGCAGTACCTTCCTCGAGTCGCCTCGCGACTGCTTGAGCGCGCCTTGGCCGCATCACCGGTCGTCGTTCTGATGGGTGCCCGTCAGACCGGCAAAAGTACGCTGGTGCAGTCCGAGCCGTTTCTCGACGATCGTCTCTACCTGACCCTCGACGATCTTGGGGTTCGGGAGCGCGCGCGAATGAACCCTGATGACCTGGTCAGGAGCGCCGAGCGGATCATTCTCGATGAGGTTCAGCGCGAGCCGGACGTGCTACTGGCGGTCAAGCGTGCGGTGGATGAAGACCGCCCCCGCAAGAACGGCCGCTTTGTTCTCACGGGTTCCGCCAACCTGCTTCTGACGCACCGTGTCTCGGAATCTCTGGCCGGCCGGGCAACCTACGTCAATCTGTGGCCACTGACCCGCCGGGAACGGATGGGACATGGCCGTGCCGGAATCTGGAGCGAGTTCTTCTCGGCATCCGTATCCAAGTGGCCTGAACTAGTCGCATCTAGGCCTGCCGTACCGGCGAGTTGGCAGGACGAGGTGCGCCGTGGCGGGTATCCGACTCCGGCAACGGAACTTCCGAGCGAAGAGGCCTGCACACTGTGGTTCGACGGCTACCTTCGCACCTACCTTGAGCGTGATCTCCAGACCGTTGCAGCGATCAGCAACCTGGTCGATTTCCGGCGCTTCATGCGTGCCGCCTGCCTGCGTCTTGGCACCGTGGTCAACCAGACCGGATTGGGTCGCGACACCCAGGTTCCTCGTGCGACGGCGCAGCGCTACCTCAATTTACTCGAAGCTTCCTTCCAGCTGGTACGCGTTGAGGCCTATGCGCTCAGCCACACTAAACGGTTGGTCAAGAGCCCAAAGCTCTATTGGAGCGATCCGGGGCTCGCCCTTTGGCTGGGCGGTACCGACGCTGCTTCCGGAGCCCTTCTTGAGAATCTGGTCCTGAGCGACCTCCTGGTGTGGCGCGATAGTCAGATTCCCGCTCCCGAAGTCCTGTTTTGGCGCACCGCCACCGACCTCGAGGTTGATTTCGTTCTCGAGACCCGTGGCGGCCTCCTGCCGGTCGAAGTCAAAGCCGCAACGAGCCCTGGCTTTGCCGATACTCGGGGCCTTCGGGCGTTTCGGGAGGAATACCGCAACCAGTTTGTCGGTGGCCTGCTGCTCCATGGCGGAAGCCAGACGCAGTGGATGTCCGACGAGATCCTCGCTGTTCCCTGGTGGCGGGTGTTGTAGTCGCCGGGTGCCCACGAGGGGCTAGGCTGTTCGCCCCCGGTACGGTTTCCCACGTCTGCGGGCACCGTCAGTCGCGGAACGCGTGCGACCTCGTAACCGCTCGGGTTGCACCACGTTGCCACCAAGCGGTGGTGCTGGTGGAAAGCGTGGTCCTGCTCATGGAGCATCCCGAGGTCGGGCGCCGAATCACACGGGGTCTTGGCGGTTGGAGGATGCTGACCGGGCAAGGGGTGCGGCCGCTGCGCCAAGATCTGGGTATAATGCTTGTAATCTTGGTGCTACATATTTAGCATTTTTGTAGTATGAAGGTTCCATATGCCGACACCCCACAACCCTCCTGCCGCCGTTCGGCGGGCATTGCGCAAACTTGGAGCGGACATCCGTGATGCCCGTCGCCGCCGGCGGCTGCCCATGGCGGTCGTGGCGGAACGCGCCTTCACGTCCCGCTCGACCCTTCAAAGAGTCGAGGCCGGCGACACCAATGTCGGCATCGGCATCTACGCCGGTGTCCTGCAGGCGCTCGGACTGCTCGACGGCCTGAGCCAGATTGCCGACATCGGCAATGACAGCGTCGGACAGGCCCTCGCCAGCGCGGAGCTGCCCAAGCATGTCCATCTCAGGCGGCCGGCCGGATCGTCCGGCAATGGCTGACTTCGAGGTCCATATCGATCTTGACGGCCGTACCCGGCAGGTCGGGCTGGCGAGAAGCAATCGCGTTCGCGGCAGGGAGACTATCGTCTTCGGGTATGACGGCGCCTGGCTGGAAGACCCTGACAGGTTCTCGCTGGAGCCTGCGCTTGCGCTGGGACCAGGCGACTTCCCGTCGCCCGCTGGCCTAGCGACCTTCGGATCCATCGGTGATTCGGCGCCCGATAGCTGGGGCCACCGGCTGATGCAGCGTGCCGAGCGCCGCCTTGCCGAACGCGAAGGCCGCGCCGTTCGCACGCTCCTGGAGAGCGATTATCTCCTTGGCGTGATGGACGAGACCCGGCTGGGTGCGCTGCGCTTCCGTCGGGCCGGGGACAACACCTTCCAGGCTCCGCCTCGCGCAGGCGTGCCGGCACTGATCGAGCTCGGCCGCCTGCTTCGGATCACCGAGCGGATTCTCCGCGACGAGGAAACCGACGAAGATCTCTGGCTCATCTTCGCCCCCGGCTCCTCCCTGGGCGGTGCGCGCCCGAAGGCGTCGGTGGTCGACCAGCACGGCCGCCTCTCGATCGCCAAGTTTCCGAAGGAGACCGACGACTACTGCATGGAAACCTGGGAGGAGATTGCGCTGCGCCTCGCCGGCCAGGCCGGGATCGCCACGCCCATGCACGATCTGATCGACGTCGCCGGCAAGAAGGTCATGCTGTCACGGCGCTTCGATCGCCAGGAAACGATCCGCATTCCGTTCCTGTCGGCGATGGCGATGATGGGCGCGCGAGACGGCGAGCGCGGCAGCTACCCCGAGATCGTCGATGCCCTCGCGGAACATGGTGCCCAGGGAAAGACGGACGCCCACGCCCTTTATCGGCGCGTCGTCTTCAGCGTGCTGATCTCCAATGTCGACGATCACCTGCGCAACCACGGCTTCCTGTGGCTCGGCAGGACGGGATGGTCGCTGTCCCCCGCCTACGATCTCAATCCTGTGCCCTCGGACCTCAAGGCGCGAATCCTGACCACCAACATCGATCTCGACGAGGGCACCTGTTCGCTCGATCTGTTGGAGGCCGCCTCCGGGTTCTTCGCGCTCACGCTGGCGCAGGCTCGTTCGATCATCAAAGAAGTCGCGACCGTGACCGC